>JANYLD010000365.1 GCA_025363835.1 Armatimonadota bacterium | reverse complement strand
GGCCGGGAGTTTGCTTCGGCAGTCGTGCGGGTGGAGGAGCGGCTGGAGGCTTCCGACTTTGCGGGGGCCGCGCAGGCGTCGAGTCAGTTGCCAAGCAGGGACCTCGTGATCCAGTGGGACGACATTAACGTGCCCCCAGGGCTCAGGAGCGAGTTTGCTTTGGAGCGGGACAAGGCCGTGGAGACTTGGCGGAGCATCACGAAAGGCAATATTTCGGTTGGCAAGGGCCGGCCAGAGGTGACTTTCGCCTTTGAGACTTCCCTGCCCAATCCGCCTGGCGTTGGGCTGCCGGCGGGCGCTTCCTTTGCCTGGTCTCCCGATGCGAGCGCACCCAGGTTACGAGTTGCATTGGCTTTGCAGCGCGGTAATCCACTTGCAGCGATCGATCCGGTAAACGTTGAGAATGAGGTGGCTTACGCCATTGGGTCTTATATGGGGTTGGCCAGTTCTCCATTTCCAGGGACGGTGATGGGACGAACGGAGCTAAATTTCCATCAACGTTCGGTGATTTCCGCCTCCGAAATCGCCGCCGCCACACAGGATCTCGAGATCTCAGACACGTTGCGGGCCGCGGTAAAAGGCCGGTCAAGATTGGCCCCCACTAGACCGCAGATTGCATTTCAGCCTAAGACGATTGACATGGGGACGGTTTTGCAGGGCGATCCTAAGGACTTTGAGATCCAGATTCGCAACCCCGGCAACTCTCCCCTGTCGCTGCACTTTACGCCTGATTGCGGGTGCGTGGTGACGACACGCGAAGCCGTTGTGAAGCCGGGCGAAACGTTTGCATTGAAGGGTCAATACGACACGTCCCTTCGGTTTGGCGATATCCGGCACCAGCTGATTGCGAACTCTAACGATGCCGAAAATCCCTCGGTCACGATTCCAATTCACGTGGTGGTCAAGCCGCGTTATCGGTTCTTGCTGCCAGACGGCAACGTTGTGAAGCTGCCGAAGACCGGCGCCATTCTGACGGCCTATTTGATGGTGTCAGATGGCTTTCGCCTGAATCCGGTCAAGGCGGACGTATCAGGTGTTCCCGGTTCGGCAAAGATTGAAAAGTGGTCGGGAATGATGGCGGACCCGGATTTAAACGAGCCTGCCCGACCTCGCACCGGTTACAAGGTGACAGCCCGGCTTACGGGCGAGATGACGATGCCAGGACGATCTTCAGGAGTTTTGGTGATCGAGACCGACGACAAGAGGTTTCAAACTCTGGTTGCCAACTTTTATGTTCAGCGCGGAATTGTGGCGATGCCCGACCAGTTGTACTTGGGCGAAATGGGGTCGAAGACTGCGGTTTATTCCCTCCTGGTAAGCGGGCCGGCTGGGAAGTTTCGCGTGACGAGAGTGACCTCGGATTGGGCCCATATGAAGTTCGATGTTTATCCCAGCGCGGATGGGAGCCAGTTCCGGATTCAGGGAAATTATGACGGGGCCGGTTCTAAAGGCGCTGTGAAGGGGACAATGAAGATTGAGACGGACGACCCTTATCAGCCGGTGATTAATGTGCCGCTTGTTGGGTCCGTGCGTTGAGACTTGAGAATAGTGCAAGTGACTTACTGTTTGTCCCGGAACCGGAACCCCCAACCCCGGCCTTTCCCCTCTCCTGGCACGAACCATCAAGGACAAGGGGAAGGGTGGCGGGAGTTAGACCTTCAGCGAGGCGCTGTAGGCGGACCAGGCTGAGGGGCCGACGGAGTTTACGGCTCGGACTCGGTAGCGGTAAGTGTAACCAGCTCCGGGGTTGGTGAGCACGTAGGTTTGGTCTCCTTGTGCGTGGTATTGGACCACGCCTGCAGACCAGGTTTTGCTGGTCTTGGTGGAGACTTCAACGTCAAAAGACGTCTCGTTGCTCGACGTGTCGGTCCAAGCCACCTTAATGTAGGTCATGGTTCCCGAAACATATTTCGACCAACCGAGGCCCGAGGGCGCGGTGGGAACGGACGTGGCCGGCATGATGGTCAGGATCGTGGGCTGGCCCGCGGTGACTCCTGCGGAGTTCGATGCGGTAGCGGTGATCACATGAGTTCCTGGTGCGAGGTTAGCGAAGCTGACCGTGCCGCCTTGCCCTAGTGCGCCCTGAAGGCTAGAACTCCACTGGATTTGGGAGGTTAGCAATCCGTACGCCGGGTCGTTCGCTGAGGCGCCAAACGAAATCAGTGAGCCTTCGGGATAGCTGACGTTGCTGTTCACGGGAAGACCACTTACCATGGGTCCCGGCGCACAGACCTGGATAGTGATTGTGGTGGATGACACGAGGCCCCTAGAGTCGGTGACTGAAGCGGTGACGTTATGCTGTCCCGTCGATAGGTTGCCTACGTAGCAGGCCGGGCCTTGCATTAGTTGGCCGGCGACGCTGTCGCTCCAGACGATCTGCTTGGAGATGATGCCATCGACGCCATCAGATGCCCTTGCCGTGAGGAGCACTTCAGGCTGCGATAGCATGGCGGCCGGACCGGGCGACGTGATGCGTAGGATCGGCGGAAGAGGCGCGTCGGTCAGCGCCGCGTAGAGGTCGAGTCGGCCGCCGCTGACGCACATTCCCTTCAAGGCGGGGGTCTGCACGGCCCTTGCCAGGATTCGGTTCTTAATGCCCAACCAGGTCCAGGTCGGGTTCATGCCCCAGAGGAGGGCGGCACCTCCCGCTACGTGTGGAGAGGCCATAGAAGTGCCGTCCATTGATTCGATGCTGTTGCCGGGAACAGTGCTATAAATTCCAACCCCAGGGGCGGCGATGTCGACACTCGTGGGCCCATACGATGTAAACCAAGGCAAGGCTCCGGTGCTGTCTACGGCAGCGACCGAAATGATATTTGCGTTCGTGTACGAGGCGGGATACTGGGGTGAGACGTCGGTGTTGCCTCCGGTGTTGCCGGCGGCTGCAACGAAGAGATGGCCGGCGGTTTGGGCTGCGGCGATGGCGTCCGTCAGCGACTGCTCGTAAGTGGTGTTGCCCCAACTGTTGTTGGAGACTTTGACGCCCATTCTGACGGCGTATTCGAGGGCTCGGATGGCGTCCGAGGTGTATCCCCCGTTTGGGCCGATGAACTTCAGAGGCATGATCTTGCAGCGCCAGTTCACACCGGTGACGCCCAAGGCATTGTTTCCTACGGCGCCCATTGTCCCAGCCGTGTGGGTGCCATGGCCGTTTAGGTCCGTCGCATCGTTGTTGTTGTCGTAGAAATTCCAGCCGTGGGTGTCATCCACGAAGCCGTTGCCGTCGTCGTCGATTGCGTTGCCGGCGACCTCTTTGAGGTTGCTGTAGAGGTTGGCGGCTAGGTCCACATTGTCGAGTTGCATGCCAGTGTCGATGTCCGCAATGACAAAATTCGGGTCTCCGGTTGACAGGCTCCAAGCTTCAGGGGCATGGAGGTTATAGCCGTCTGCATCGTTGAGAGCCCATAGGAGGGAGTACTGGTGGTCGTTGGGGACGTTGTCAACGCGGATGACAGAGTCGAATTCTGCGTAGAGGACGTGCGGGTTGTGTTGAAGGGCGCTCATTGCGTTTGGCGCACCTAGGTCGGAGTCGAGGACTTCTAGGCCGCTTACAAGTTTGCTTTGGTGCAAAACCGAGGCTTTGGCCGCCGCTCTGGCATTGGCGCGATCATTGACGCTCGCATCCGGTTTGAAGCGAACAATAATTCTTGTCGGACTCTGACTTAGCCCCACCGAGTGCTCCAGGAGCGACTTGTCGCGCTTATCCAGAGTTCGCGCGATCTGAGACATGCCTTGGGCAAGGGATAAAGTTGGCGCGAGGCATGCGAGCGCGCAGGAAACCCAAAGAATCCTTCCCATGAACTGGCCTCTTGCCAAACGACGCTGGGTTGGGTTGGTCCCGCGAAAGATACGGCGAGAACCCGGCGTCACCCTCCTTGACTGGCACTCCGGAAGAGGAGGCGCTATCGCCCCTTCCTGGTGGTTAAACATGTCTCTCAAGTGCCCGGTTAGAGAGATCGATCCCCAAGCACTAATGCAAGCGGCGAACCTCGCACAGCAACCTGTTGAGACGATTTTCTCGGGTGAAAGTAGGTTGCTACTTCCCGTCCGCCATGTACTTGGAGCCTGAGAGTCAGGCTGATGTGGGTTGGAGAGACCTGGCGCGACACGTGAGCACGCGCAGGCCGCCCTAAGAATCCTTCTTAGCATGTTGGCTTCCCTGCCTTAAGCGGCCGCTTCGAGCCCCAAATCCATTTGGAGCGAGCGCGGCAACTACAATTATTTTACAATTCGAATAATCAGGAGGCGACCAGCTATCTTGCGCAAATCACGTGCATCTTTGGGCCGTTAAGCGATCTTGCAGGTGTTGAGAACACGCCGGAATTTCACACCTGAGACCGCGTTTTCAGGATCAACACTTTGAAATTCTCTAAGAGTTGGGCGACAAGCTTTCCTGCCATTTCGTCGGTTAGGTTGCCTTCGGGGTCAAACTTTTCCTGGGCTCGGCCGACGAGGACTTCGGGCTGGAGGACGCAGGGGCAGTTGTTGAATGTGAGGGCCTGACGGAGGGACAGTTGCATTCTGGCCGTGCCAACGAGCCCCATCGAGGCGCCCATGATGGCGGTTGGTTTGCCGTAGAGGGCAGACTTGCCTCCGGGGCGAGAAGCCCAATCAATCGCATTTTTCAAGACTCCGGGGATGCCGTAGTTGTACTCGGGAGACACAATCAGGAGGCCGTCGGCCTTGGCGATCTCTTCTCTCAGATGGAGAACAGGCGGGGGTGATGCGGGGCCGTCGTTGTCTTGGTTGTAAGCCGGAATGTCGGCAAGGCCTTGGAATTCGGCGAGGTGGAGGCCCTCCGGTTGAAGCTTAATGGCGGCGTGGAGAAGCTTCCTATTCCAGGATTCAGAGCGGAGGCTGCCGCAGATCGCGAGGATGTTGAGGTCTTTGCACTGCTCGGGAATTGTACTGGGGGTTGGGCTTTCAAGATTTCAAGCGGAGGCGGGGAGGGGTTCTGCTTAGAAGGGCCAGTGATGGTTTAGGCGCCAGTGGCGGGTGAGGTAGATGCCGAGGGCGATAAAGACGATCCAGGTGATGAGGACAATGATGAGGCCGACCCGGCTGGCTTTTTCAATGCGAGCGTCTTGCGCTTGAACTCGAGCTCGCTCCATGACGGCGGGAGGAATCATGCGTTCTACGAAGAGGATGCCTATGGGAACGAGGATGATGTCGTCCAGAACGCCGATGATGGGGATGAAGTCAGGGATGAGATCCAAGGGGCTGAGGGCGTACGCTACGACAATCCATGCCGCTACTTTTGCTGCCTTGGGGCAATCTGGGTCTCGGACCGCAAAAGAAAGCGCGACGATGTCGCGCTTGATAGCTTTCAGACGGTCGAGGAGGGGTTTCACTGAAGGATGAAGGATGAAGGATGAAGGGCGGAAGCCGGAAGGATGACCTCATTGTGGCTTGTTGGCAGCGGGCTGTTAGCTCTGGGCCCTGAGCTGGGCCGTTTCCACGCCTTTATCGGAGAAACCACAACGGCACAACGAGCACAACGGATTCACAACGTTCGGAATAGCTTGTCCCCTAGCGTTGCGTGTTCGCCCCCTCCGATTTCGCGCTTGCGCGGTTAGGCGGAGTCTCGCTGCCGCTCGACATCCCCGCTTCGCGGTACTTCCCACCCGATGCGACTCGGTTCCAAGCCCCGTCGTGTTCGCCCCCATCCCCGCTTCGCGGTACTTCCCCCACACGTGGGGGAAGATTGTTGGGTTCGGTAACATCTCGGCGATGACGACGGAGTTGCTTGCTGCTGGTGTGATTCGTGATGTTCCCGACTTTCCCAAGCCGGGGATTATGTTTAAGGACATCACGCCGGTATTGGAGCATCCGGCCGCTTTTAAGCAGGTTGTCGAACTCCTTAGCGAGGATGCGCGGAAGTGTGGGGCGGAGGCGATTGTGGGGATCGAGAGCCGCGGGTTTATTTTTGGAGTTCCAATCGCAATGAACCTGGGAGTTCCCTTCGTGATGGCTCGGAAACTGGGAAAACTTCCCTACGACAGGATCTCCGAAGAATATGCACTGGAATACGGGACGAACACGGTGGAGATGCACGTGGATGCGATCCAGCCGGGGCAGCAAGCTTATGTGGTGGACGACTTGCTGGCCACCGGTGGTACGGCAGCGGCAGCGGCTCGGCTCGTGGAGCGTTTGAAAGGCAAGGTCTGCGGCTTTGGCTTCTTAATCGAACTGACCTTTTTGAACGGGCGAGAGAATTTGCTTGATTACGGGATCAAGTCGCTCATTGAGTATTGAGGCGGGAAGCGTTGAGTATTAAGCGTTAAGCCTTGAGCCTTGAGCCTTAGGACGTGTGGAGCTCTATAATTTGTGGGTGAAGAAACGGGACACGCTGGGTGACGAATCGGGACCGCTCGCAGGTTCTTTCAATGCCGAAGAAATTGGATTGCTTCATTCTGTCAACCAAGAAAGTCGGCGTGAAGCTAGGGCTACCGCTTTGGCCTCTGAGCGCGTTTTAGCTAAGGACTGGCTTCGGCCTGAGGAAGACGAAGCTTGGCGATCTTTGTAGTCGCTCTGTCAGTTGCCACATTAACACGCCTTTGACGAGTTTTAAAGGCAACCACAGAGCCACGGAGATCCACAGAGTTCCACAGAGGGATTTGCGTTGGTGAGGAAAGTCGAGCCTTATGGGTAGCGGGTTTGCCGGCGCTCTTGATTCGGATTTCATAATGGTTGGGTGAGCTTTTCCGCTTCCGATTCACCCGAGAGCTCCCGATCGCTGCTTCTCGTCGGAGTCATGGGCGAAACGGCTTCGGGGAAAACCGGGTTGGCGGAAGGCTTGGCGGCTGCGCTGGGTGCTCAGCTCGTTAATGCGGACTCGTTTCAGGTCTATCGGGGGATGGATATTGGGACGGCTAAGTCTGAGGCGAAGGCGCTTTATAAGCTGATCGACATCCGGGATCCGGATGAGGCGTTCGGCCCTGGGGAGTGGGTGAAGCTGGCGTCTGAGGTTTTGCAAGGCGTCTATGCGGCGGGCAAGTCGGCGGTTGTGGTGGGTGGTAGCTCTTTGAACATTCGGGCCCTGTTCGAGGGCTACTCGACGATGGCGGCTCCCCCTGATCCAAATCTTCGAAATGAGTTGAACGCCCGATTAGCAGCAAAGGGTTTGGAATTGCTTGTTTCGGAGCTGAAGAGGCTTGATCCGGATGGAGCGGCGAAGGTTGACTTGAGGAACCCGGTTAGGGTGACTCGGGCTATCGAAAGGGCTAAGAATCCCGGAGAAAAGATTCACTTTGCATTGCCGCCGTTTCGGCGGGTGAAGTTTGCCATTCAGAGTCCGGTAGAGATTCTCAACGAGCGGATTCAACAACGAACAGTGGAAATGACAAGAAATGGGTGGCTAGAAGAGGTCGATGCGTTGCGACAAGCGGGGTATGGTCCGAGTACGCCGGGATTTCGAGCCCACGGGTATCGGGAGCTATGGCGTGTGCTTGAGGGAGAGCTCGGGCTCGACGAGGCTGTTGACTCGATCGTATTGCAGGTGCGACACTATGCAAAGCGGCAGCGGACCTGGTTGAGAACCGAACCGAACCTGACCGTACTACATTCGGATATTAATTCTGGGCCTTTACAAGAGGCTCTAGATCATTTGTTTGCTATTGGAGAAGGTGCAAGAGAAAATGGCCAAGACCATTAATTTGCAGGACATGTTTTTGAATCAGGTGAGGAAGGAGGGCATCGGGGTTACCATCTATCTCACCAACAGCGTTCAGCTTCGCGGGCAAGTTCGGGGATTTGACGCATTTACTGTGCTCTTAGATCAGCCAGGCAAGCCCACCCAGCTTGTCTATAAACACGCTGTGGCCAGCATCGTGCCCTCCCGGCCGATCGGCACTTACCGGCAGCACGGAGAGTTTGAAGGAGGAGAAGATCGCGGGCACCGGCCCGCCGAAGCATGATCCCCTTTGTGAAGATGCATGGCATCGGAAACGATTTCATCCTCGTGGATGGGATCGGGTCCGAGTTGCCCGCCGCCGACTTCCCTTCCCTCTCTCAGGCCGTGAACGACCGACGCTTCGGTGTGGGCGGTGACGGCCTGATTTTGGTTGAGCGAGGGTCTTCTGCACCGTTCCGAATGAGGATGTTCAATCCCGATGGGTCCGAGAGCGAGATGTGCGGGAACGGCATCCGATGCTTCGCCCGGTTACTCCAGGATCGAGGTTATAGTTCGGCGGGCGCCGTGGATGTGGAGACGGGCGCGGGGACTTTGACGGTTACGGTCGAGCCGAACGGCTGGGTTCGGGTGGACATGGGTCCGGCCCATTTGCTGCGAGGGGAGATTCCAATGACGGGGCTCGCGGATGAGCGATTTGTCGACCAAGATGTCGAGGGGTTCCGCGGGACTGCGGTCTCGATGGGCAACCCTCATTTGGTGATTTTTGTTGACGACGTAGCTTCCGTTGATCTGGAGAAGCTGGGTCCGCAGTTGGAGCATTCTTCCCTCTTTCCCAACCGGGTGAACGTGCACTTTGTGCAGCGCTTGGACGAGGGGCATTTAGTTCAAAGAACCTGGGAGCGCGGCGCCGGCGCTACCTTGGCCTGCGGCACGGGGGCTTGCGCTGTGGGCGTTGCTGGATTTCTCACGGGGCGTTCCGGGCGCGTCGTGGATGTTCAACTGCCGGGCGGGCATTTGCAGATTGAGTATTTGGAGAACGGGCGGGTCTTGATGACGGGGCCGGCCGAGACTGTCTTTTTGGGCGAATGGCCGGGTTGAAGGATGAAGGCGGAAGGATGAGGGATGAAGGCAGAGCCCGGAAATGCAGAAACTGTCTGGTTGTGAGGTTAGTTTGCGCGCCTTAAACTTGATCGTGGTCATCGTGATCGCTGGGTGTAGTCGTGGTTCGTCGGCACCTGATCGCGATTTGGCAGTCGCTCAAGCGGCACGGATTCTTTCACCCTATTCCACCCAATTTGATCAGCGAACAGATAATGTCAAGGGCGCAAGTTTTCTTACGACTTCCTACCATCTGAAGGGCATTTCAATGGCAGATGCAGAAGCTAAAATCGAGACAGAACTTCTTCATGCTGGTTTCAAAAAGAGGTTGTCCGGATACGGTCCAATCTCCACCTGCACTTTCACAGCAACCGATAGAGCAGGGCTCGTAATTCTCGACACGGCCCCCGGGCTGAAAGGCGGCGGTCCAGCCTATGTCTACTTCTCAACTTCTCGAAGGTCGGATTTGGTGGGTACTTCGAAGTAGGCTCGCGGGGCCGTCGGGAGTTGCGACTGGTTCCAAGCTTCCCGAACCTCCACCCCCGGACCCTTTGAAGCCGCGACGGAATCATGCGGTCTTCGACTAAACGTGTAGCGCGGCGGGTCCGACCCCTCCCCCTCCTGCGCACAAACATCGCAGCAAGGGGAGGGGTTGCTGCTTCCTGTATTTTTGCGAGTTTTCCTCTGGGGCTAGGAAACTTATTGCGGAAGGTGCCAGTCTTGCCTATGCGCGCGGCGCGAGGAGCATTGTAACTGTGGCGAGGCCGATTTGGAGAGGAGCGATTAGCTTTGGGATGGTTAGCATCCCGGTGGGGATTTACACGGCGGTGTCGGAGAAGGACCTCCATTTCCACCAGATTCATGACAAGTGCGGTTCACGCATCAAGCTGCAGAAGTTCTGCCCGGTTTGCGATCGGACCGTCATGCCGGAAGAGCTGCAGCGTGGGTATGAAGTGAGCAAGGGCGCTTACGTGATCGTCACCGAGGAAGATTTCGAGAACGTGCCGGTTCCGAGCAAGCACACGATTACGGTGGACCGATTTGTTGAGGCTGAGGAGGTTGGACCTGTCTACTTCGACTCCAGCTACTTCTTGCAGCCTGAAGAGACCGGCCGAAAGCCGTTCGCGCTCTTAATGGCTGCCCTGAAAAAGAAGAAAGTGTGCGCCCTCGCCAAAATCGCTCTTCGGAACAAAGAGAGCCTTTGCCTCCTCATGCTTTCTGGAGAAGGTTTGTTGATGGAGACTTTGTTCTTTCCAGACGAGATTCGGGAGCAAGAGGCGCTGAACTTGGACAACGTGAAAGTTGAAGAGCGTGAGCTGAATATGGCGCTCAGCCTCATCGACATGCTGGCGGGGCCGTTTGAGCCGGAAGAGTATCAGGACGAGTACCGAGTGGCTTTGATGGAAAGGATCGAGGCGAAGCTGCAAGGCAAACAGATCACGGAGCAGCCCTCGACGCCGGAGCCGCGGGTTATCGACCTGTTCGACGCGCTCAAAGCCAGTCTGGAGGCGGCAAAGACGAGCAAACCATCCAAACGAAAGAGCGGATAAGAGATGCTCGAAGAGTACAAGAAGAAGCGGCATTTTAATAAAACGCCCGAGCCGGATGCTGACCCTTTCGAATCATCGGAAGGGCCCCTTCGCTTTGTCATTCAGAAGCACGACGCGACCCGCCTGCACTACGATTTCCGTCTTGAATTCGGCGGAGCGATGAAGTCCTGGGCAGTCCCGAAAGGCCCCTCTTTGAACCCGGCGGATAAGCACCTAGCCGTCCACGTAGAGGACCATCCGATCGCTTACAACGACTTCGAGGGCCAAATCCCGAAGGGCGAATATGGCGCGGGCGAGGTGATCATTTGGGATCGGGGGACCTACGAAGCCGACCATGCCAAGGGTCAGAGCAGGGAGAAGCAAGAGCAAACTATGCTGGACGACCTGGCCAAGGGGAAGCTGGCGGTTACCCTGCATGGAGAGAAGCTGGAAGGGAGTTGGACGCTGGTGCACACCGGGCGACGGCCGGGAAAGGCGAACGAGTGGCTGCTTATTAAGCACCAGGACGAGTTCGTATCTACCGTTGATGTCCTGAAGGAGGATCGCTCCGTGGTCAGCGGGAGAACGATCGAAGACGTCAAAGCAGGACGAAAAGGAATCGAGCCTTCGAAAAAGAAGGCAAAGCCCACTAAAAAAAAACCTGAGGCACTAGATTTAGGGTCGCTTGCTTTGCCAGGCAGCAAGAAGTCTCCAGCACCCGACTTCTTGGCCCCCATGGTGCCGACGGAAGTTGAGAAAGCCTTCTCCAACCCAGATTGGGCGTTTGAGCTCAAGCTTGACGGGGTGCGCACTATTGCGATTAAGAACGGCTCGAAGGTGCGGCTCCTGTCTCGGAACGGGCGAGATATCGCTTCAAAGTTTCCGGCTCTGGTTGACGAGATCAAAGGTATGCCGGTCGAAGAAGCGGTTCTGGATGGCGAGATCGTGATGTTCGACGAGGACGGCCGCCCCTCGTTCCAAGGGATGATTGGCCGGTTTAGCTTGCAGAACGAAAGAGATATTAAGCAGTGGGACGCCACTGCCCAGGTTGATTTCATTGTGTTCGACCTTCTCCACGTGAACGGGACGGACCTACGCGGAGTGACCTATGAGAACCGGCGGAAGGCTTTAGAAGCCTTAAATCCTAAATCGCGTTGCATTCGGATTTTGGACTCGTTTCCCGAGGACGGCGAGTTGCTGTACGACCAGGCGGCCAAGATGGGCCTCGAGGGTGTGGTCGGGAAGCGATTAGGCAGCACCTACAGGGATGGAACGCGGACGAGGGACTGGATCAAGGTGAAGGGATATCACACCGAAGAGTTTTTGGTCTTGGGCTACACGCGCGCCGAGGGGGCGCGAGCTAGCACATTCGGGGCTTTGATTCTAGGCCGGCTCGAAGGGACCGAAATGCAGTTCTGCGGGAGCGTGGGCGGTGGGTTTAGCGATCAGCAGCTAAAAGAGATCCGGAAGATGCTGGACGAGTTGCCCAAAGCGAAGAACCCGTTCAAGGAAGTACCAGCGGTGAAGGGCAAGCCGGTGTGGGTGGAACCTTCTTTAATCGCCGAGGTGCGGTTTATGACTTGGACCAAGGAGAAGCTGCTTCGATTTCCGGTGTTCATGCGGCTCCGCCCAGACCTGTCTTTGCCGAGCACGACGATGACCGCGGGCGGGGCTCCAAGTAGTGAGGTCGAGGCCATCTTGAGCCAATTGATGGGAGACCAGAATGAGATGCAGCTCGCCGTTGACGGGCATTCCATCCGCCTCAGTAATTTGAATAAGGCTTTGTGGCCGGCGACGAAATCCACCCCCGCGATTACGAAGCGAGACTTGATTGCCTATTACGCCAAGGTTAGCGAGGCGATCCTTCCCCACTTGCGGGACCGCCCGATCGCTTTTGTCCGGTTTCCGGAGGGAATCGAGGGGGAGAGCTTCTTCCAAAAGCATTGGGATAAGGGTAGGCCGGATTATGTAGAGACGGTCGAGATCTTCTCGACGAGCAACGAGAAGAGCCGCGCGTGGCTGATGTGCAACAACCTCGCGACCCTCTTGTGGCTGGGCCAGATGGCCTCCCTGGAGATCCATCCTTGGTATTCGCGGGCGACCACGGAACCCGATGCGCACGGCATGGGCACCGATTATTCATCCTCGGACGAGGCGCTCGACGAGTCCGTTTTGACCTATCCGGACTTCGTGGTGTTTGACCTTGATCCCGTCTTGAAAATCAAGGAAACGCCGTTCGACTTGGACACTTACAAGAGGACGGCGGAAGTGGCGATGGCTCTAAAGGACATTCTGGACAGCTTAAAGCTACGGTCTTATGTGAAGACGAGCGGCAAGACGGGCCTGCACATCTATCTCCCCATCCAGCGCGCTTACACGTACCACGAGACGCGATTGATCGCGGAGACGATTGGCAAGCACCTGACGACCATGCGTCCGAAGGACGTGACGATGATTTGGCAGGTTAGCAAACGCGAGACCAACAAGATCTTCTTTGACCACAACCAGAACGTGAGGGGTAAGACTCTGGCGAGCGTGTATTCCGTTCGGCCAGTCGCTGGGGCTCCGGTCTCGTTCCCCATTAGGTGGGATGAGGTTTTGTCGTCACATGCGCCCGATTTCAATATTTACACCGCACCGGTTTTGTTAACCGAGCGAGGTGAGCGGTGGTCGGAGCTTTTAAGGGACCGGCAGAAGCTGGATTTGAAGTGATTTGTTAAATGACCGGTTATCGGTAATCAGTGATCCGGAATGGGTGATGCAGAGTTAGTTGCTAGGCCCTGATTACCGATCACCGATAACCGATACCCAACGCAAAAACACGGGGCACCCTTGCGGGCGCCCCGTCTTGGTAGCTCGCGATGTTGGGGATTGCGTGCTTTAGCTAGAAGTCTTGCCGCCGTGAGAGTTCATCCCCCCTTTGCGGCCAATCTGTGCCATGTGCTCGCGGTTACGGCTGACCGTTTCGCCACCCTTCTTCGCGATCTGGCGTTGCTTGTTCTCATCCATGGCCGCAAAGCCTCGCGCCCGGTTGCTGTTGTTGTTCCTCACATCGAACCTCCTAAGTTCTTAGAATTTCCATCACCCTCGCCATCCTGGGCTCCGGCGTGTGTTTCTAGTGGTGGGACTTGGTGGGTTAAGTCTGCTGTTCGGCTTTCTGGGTGCTCGTATGCCAAAACGCCGACCTGATTGAGATCTGGGGCGCACTAAGGTGTCTTTGGTTGGATGGTTGCGGAGGATCCGCCCGTGACCGCCAGGACTGCTAACAATAAGGGCTAAAATGGCAGTGGTCTTACATGACGACGATTTCCGCGCTTCCTCGAGTCATCATCGTCTCCCTCCTCTTTGGCGGTATCGCGTACGCGTTTACGTTCACGATGAAGCCCACTTATGAGAGCGACGAGGTTCTGTACTTCCCGCAATCGGCAGGCTCGACCAACCCTATGGACCTTCTGAAGTCGGGGGGCGCTAATGTGGACAATGGCGCGGTGAAGCTGATGAACGGAGTTTTGGTCTCGCCATTGGTGGGCGCGGGGGCGGAAACGGCTTCGGGGATCGTAACCAGCCATACGGCTATTCGGACGACGGTCGATACGTTGGACCTGGATAAGAAGTGGGCCCTGCAAAAGGAAGATGCCTACGACCAGCTTGCTAAGTGGGCGGACGCAAAAGTCGACAAAAACGGGATGCTGGACATCTCGACCAAGGCTTACAGCCCGCAGCAGGCAGTGGACATCCTCAAGACCCTTGAGCGTTACCTGGCCGTTCGGTCGTCGCAGCTCACCGTCAACGTTAGCAAAAGCAACCGGGAGTACCTGGAGAAGCGGGTGACGAGCGCGGAGGGCGAGGTTAATAGGATTCAAGGTGATCTCGTTCAGACCATGCGCCAATCGCCGTTGGCTGACGTTCCCGATTTGATGAAGAATTACTATGCTGCCCAGGTCGATCTGCAGAAGGCTGAGGTCGCCCAAGTTGCGGCAGCAGGCAAGCTAACGGCCTTAGAAGCAGAGTCGAAAGAACTGGTCGGCGGCCCTGACAGCTTTCCGAATAACATCATGAAGATGAGCGCGTTCAATACGGACGTGAAAACTCTTACCGATCAGATCCAGACCAGGCGCCTTGCTTTGTCAGACGCAATGGCGAATTTCACGCCCAACAGCGCGGAGTACAAGAAAGCCGTAAAGGACGTCACGAATGCGGAGAGCATAGGGAAAGAGATTACGAAGAATGGCCGAGGCAAAGTTGACAGTGGATTGACGCCCGACCTGATCCTTGCCAGGAGTGATCTCGCCGCCCTGAAGGATTCTACGGGCCGGTATCAAAAGATCCTCGATCAATACGAAGCGAGCGCCTTGCAGGCCCCCGGCCAGTTCGCGGCGGTCGAACGAAAGAAGGCGGAGTTTGATGAAGGAATGAAGGCTTACGGCCTCCTGCGACAGCAACTCGAGCTGGCGAAGCTCGCGGAGTCCCGCGATCCTTCTAAGTTTGCGGTTCTAGATGAGCCGTATCCGAATTCTAAGCCAGTGGGCCCGCGCCGCGGGCTGATCTCGGCAATCGTGTTCTTGGTGGCCGGCTTGGTTCAGCTTGCACTCTTGAGCTTGCGCGAAGAAACCGTGGATGCAGGAGTGCACCCGGAGTTGAACGGACAGACCAAGGCTCGTCGGGAAATTCCGGCGGAAGAGCATGAGCCGGCAGCGATTGGGAAATCGTAACCGGGTGACGGGTGGAGCAGGAGGCGTTTAGTCTTTGATGTTTTTGTCATCCTGAGCGAGTCCCCGAGTCGAAGAACCTAACTGTAATTGCCGCTTGTGTTTGGCAAAATTATGTCCCAAGGGGGAAGGTTCCCGCACCCGTCCGGGGTGCAGGGGATCGGGAGCATTCCGGTGGTCTTCGCAATTTCGCCTCCGCAGACTCCGGCGAATTTGCTACGACCGACCGGCTACCTTCTTCTGACCCCTCCGGGGTCTCAAGGGTGGTCGTTTTCCCCAAGCAACGGGCACTCCCTGTTGTATGGCTCCTAAGAAAATGTTGCGCTGGCAGGTTCAAACGGGAGATTGCTGGAAGCCTCGACACGAGGTCGGCGGCCGGGAGCGTGTGGTAATTACAAGCCCACGTGTCGAGCAGCAGACGTTCAGTTTTCTAAGAACGCAACGGGCACTCCGTTTTCACAAGAAAATGTCCAGGATTAGATTCCAAGTAACTTCGGTGGAAAGCCTCCATACGCGGAACGTGGTTGCGGTCTGGGCGGCAGTTGAGTTCCCGCGTATGGAGGCAGCCGCTCTCCGATTTTCCCCCCTCCAATAGCACCGGCGGTGTTCAATGGCTCGGGATGACAAAAGATATCAGGTGCCGCTAAGAAGTTAGCGCAGTCTCGCCGGCCACATCATACGGCTCCAACGATTTGCCCCAGGCGATTTCCATGAGGGATTGGCGGGCTTGTTCGGCTTTGCCTTCTCCGCAAAGCTCCAAGAGAGCTCTGACCTGCTGCTTTACCGCGCCCGGGTTTGAGGTGGCGTTGCGGACCATGCTTATCTTGGGGTGCTCGGTGGGGATAAGGGCTTCTTCGCTGTAGGTGAGCTCCTCGTGGATCTTCTCGCCGGGCCGGACGCCTGTGAAGACGACTTGGATGTCCTCTCCTGGGACGAGGCCATGGAGCCTGATGAGATCGTAGGCAAGGTCGACGATCTTCATGGGTTCGCCCATATCAAGAATGAAGAGATCTCCCCTCTTGCCGAGGGCGCCCGCTTGGAGAATGAGTTGGACGGCTTCGGGGATGGTCATGAAGTAGCGGGTCATCTCTTCTTGGGTCAAGCGAACTGGTCCGCCGGACTTGATTTGGGCCTTGAGCATCGGGATAAGGCTGCCGCGGCTGCCGAGGACGTTGCCGAAGCGGACGATGCCGGTCTCCATTTCGGTTTGGTGGCCGATGGCGGCCACGAGCATTTCGCCGACCCGCTTGGTGGCGCCCATGATGGAGCTGGGGTTGACCGCTTTGTCGGTCGATACGTAGATAAACTTCTTGACTCCATAGCGAACGGCAAGCTCTGCAGCTCGCCACGTACCCTGCACATTGTTCTCGATCGCCTCGATGGAGTTGCTCTCCATGAGCGGGACATGTTTGTGCGCGGCAGCGTGGAAGACGACGGTGGGGCGGTGCGCCTCGAAGCCTCGTTCCATGGAGCCCGCGTCCCGGACGTCGGCGATGATGCAACGGGATTGCAGGCCTCGGTTTCGAAGAAGCTCTTGCTCGATCTCGAAAATGCTGTTCTCGCCCTTGCCCAAAAGGATAAGGCTTGACGGCGAAAAGTTGGCGATTTGCCGGGCCAGCTCGCTTCCGATGGAGCCACCTGCGCCGGTAATGAGAACTCTTTCTCCGGCGACGTAGTTGTTGACCCCGCTCAGGTCCGTTTTTACAGCGGGACGGCGGAGGAGGTCGTCTATTTCGACATTTCTCAGATGCTGGAACGCCTTGGCATCGCCTCTGAGCACAGAGGTGATCACGGGCATCGTTCGAACGCGGGCGCCGGAACGATTGCAGAGGTCGACCACACGGCGCATCGTGGGACCGTCTGCATCGGGAATGGCGATGATGACTTCGGCGACGACGAATTCATCGACAAGCTTGGGGATGTCTTCCGTTTTGCCAACGACGCGGATGCCGTGGATACGCATGTCCGCTTTCTCGGGATCGTCGTCGACAAAACCGACCACGAAGTAGTTGGAGAACCTGGAACGCGACATCTCGCGCATGAGCGCTTCACCAGCGTCACTTGCACCGACAACCAAAGCCCGCTTTCGAATCTTCTCTTCCCTGACCCGGGCGATGGGAATCACACGCCAGGCGACGACTCGCCTCACGATCCGAGCACCGGAGAGGACTGCGATGGCGACAAGGCCGAAGAGGACGGGGATCTCAAGCGCTCTTTGAGGGTCTTCAAAGGATGGGAAGCTCATTTCGAGTCCGGCGAGCGCTGTACCGAGAATGGCGCACACGAAAGCGGTGCTGAGGAAGTCGTACATCCCGTAGTAGCGTGCGCTCACGCGGTAGAGCCCGCGCCACAGCATCAGAATTCCCGCGATAGCGGTTATGATGAGCGCGTAGCCTCGAAAAAAGCGGATCGCCGTCGAATCAAAGACGGATCCGTAGTTCAAAAAGAGCGTGAACAGGAGGCTGCAGTTGACAAGGATGAGATCGGCCAGCAAAACGGCCGATACCCGCAGCACGCGCCGCCATCCATGAGCCCCAGGCGCACTCCTACCCAATATCCCCTCCAATCTCGTCGCAAGCAAGAATGCTTGCGAACGCTTCGACTCATTGTGTCACAGCCTGGCATTTGTCACGCACGGAATTTTCAGCGCTTGCGGGCCGAAACGTAGCATCGCCCTCCGGGCGCTGCTTTCTCACTTCCGTTGGCCCCGCGTGGATTTAGGGCTTGGCGTCATTGGGAGCGAGGAACATCGCCTGGGAAGGACGATGCTACATTCGGACGATGCTACATTTGCGGCCTAGAACTGATAGTAAAGGAACACGCTCGGTGTGTTGTTCATGAAGAGGTAGGCGATGAAGAAGATGGCCGCGTAGACCACGGCCCAACGGAGACGCATGGGGAGTTTCATCTCGTGAGTCTCTGGCAAGGCATTAACCAGAACGAAGGCAATAAGGCACAACACGGCCAGATTGAGGCTGACCTGGACGTGGACGTCGGGTTTAACCATCCCGGCCATAGCCTTCAGCCACCAGACACACATGTCCCACGTCTTCGCGCGGAAGGGGACCCAGGTGACAATGATGACCAGAAACGTGAGCCAGCGTTGGGCGAGGGCGGGCGCTTTTGAGTAGTAAGGGTGGATGGTGCGGTCGATGATGAGGAGGAGGCCGTGGAGGCCGCCCCAGAGGACGAACATCCATGAGACGCCATGCCAAAGGCCGCCGAGGAGCATGGTCGCCATGAGGTTAGCGTTCATGCGGAGCTTGCCTTTTCGATTCCCTCCTAGTGGGATGTACAGATAGTCGCGCAGCCAAGAGGAGAGACTGATGTGCCAGCGGCGCCAGAAGTCTTGGAAGCCTTGAGCTTTGTAAGGCGAGTTGAAGTTGATAGGGATGTGGAGGCCGAGGAGGAGCCCGAGGCCGATGGCCATGTCGGAGTAGCCGCTGAAATCGAAGTAGATCTGGAGCGTGTATCCGAGGGCACATAGCCAGGCTGATGAGATCGTGAGTGAGTGGTAGGACAGGAGAAGCGGGTCGACGTAGTGGGCGATCGAATCGGCGATCATCACCTTCTTCACGAAGCCCACGAGGAAGTAGCCGAGGCCGAGGGCCATGTTGTCGTATTGCGGCTTGTTGTCGATGTGCTCCAGGTCGCTTTCGATTTGGCGAAAACGAACGATGGGACCGGCGACGAGTTGGGAGAAGAGAGTGACGTATGCGAAGTACTCGAAGACGTTCCTAGTCGCGCGGACTTTGCCGGAAGCGACGTCGATAACGTAAGACATCGTGTGGAACGTGTAGAAGCTGATTCCAACCGGAAGGACGATCTGGTGGACCACGTCTGGAATGGCTCCGCCGGACAATGTGTGCAAGGTTCCAGCGAGGAAGTTGAAGTATTTGAAGTAGGCGAGGACGCCGAGATCGACGCAGATAGAGACGATCATGAACAGGCGCTTCTTGCTTCGGTCTTCGGCCCCTTGGATGAGGAGGCCGGAGCAGAAGCTGACGATGCTGCTGAAGAAAAGGAGGAACGTGTACTTCCAGGCGGCAAGATGCATGAGCTGGAAGTTCTCTTCTTTCCAGTTCCAGTAGCTGTAAAAGATGAACCCGCTGATCGTAAGGAGCACGTAACGCTGCTGCTTGGTGCGTGCCAGCCAGAAAAGGCAAAACACCACGGGCAAGAAGCCGAATAGAAAGATGTTCGAGTTAAAGACCATGCGGGGATCTCGGACCGGGATTGGGGATCGAGTGCCTTGGGGTCTCTGGAGACAACATCGTGGTGAGCGCTCGCTCGGCGTTAAGCTTGTTCATGTGAGCGCCATCTCGCCAGTCCGTCTCGTTGCCGCCGAATTTGTCTGGTGAGCTAAGATCGACGGCTTTGACGGTGTTTGGAAATTGAGTTTGGAGGGATTGAACGAAGGCGATCGTGTCCTTAAGGCGGTCGCCATAGGGTGTGCTTTGGTCGAGGACTCTCACGGTCTCCGGATGGAGTGGAGGCACCCAAAGGATAACTCTAGTGTTGTGGGCGGCCGCTTCATGGACGAGTTGCGTCAGCCACGCTTCACGCTGGGGCGAGAGCTTGTCCATTCCTTTGTAGTTGGCTGCGTACGTGGGGATTGTCTGGCCGATCATCTTTTCCAGGTTGAACTTGCCGGAGCGGATGTCTTCCTCATCGTATGGGTACTCGGTGTGGCCGTCGGGCTCAACGATGTCGGTCTGTTTGGCGGGGCGAACTTTCAGTTCCAAACCCTTGACGACCGCGATAGCGTTCTCGATGTTGAGCTCGTCTCCCGCTCGCTCCACCTTGTCTGTCATTCCGCTCGATTGGCCGGTTAGGGCAAGCTCGAGAGGCTCATTGTGAAGGAGGCGCTGGTCGATCTTGTCGGCGGGATCGAACGCTTCTACGTCCACGCCGACCATGAGAAGCTTAGGGTTTGCGCCCTGAGAAAGCACCCAGCGATAGATGGCGAGGTAGTCCTCGACCATTGCGTTCTGGACGCTGAAGTTGAAGAATTGGAAGCCGGTGAGCTTTTGGGCCAAGGCTGGCTCCAATTGCATAGAACGACTCGAGCCAAGAATGAGGCCCTCAATCTGGTGGGAGGCAGCGTAGGTCTTAAATATGTTCTGCTTGGTTTGTCTAGCGTTAGCAAGGGGGGGCGGAAACTTGCCAGTCCCGTACTCACTATCGGGGTCGACAACGCGATACGAAACCAAGTAAAGCGCCGCCAGCAGCAAGAACGTTGAGACGAAGACGGCGAGGAACCTCATGGAAGATCAAGGAAAGGACGTCGAGTTAGCGCCGCTTGACTCTGCGGAGCCGCAATTTACCTGGGACAACTTGTTTGGACATGCTATATGGAGTGCGGCGTCTTTAGCGCCGCTTTTGCCGAGGGCTTTAGCCCGACAAGATTCATGAGCCTCTAAAAACAGGCGCCATCTAGGAGACGGGCAGAATTTGTCGGGCTAAAGCCCTCGGCAAAAGCGGCGCTAAAGACGCCGCACTCCACATAGCATCGCGTTCTCTTAGGCTTCCTGTTCTTTCAGGCCCGCCCCGGCTAGCGAGGCCACTGCCAACAGTGGCGCATAGGCTACTGCCGTAAGCAGGGGTCCGAATTCTCGATGAACGAGGGAGAGATAGGCGAGTGGAAGAAGCCAGACGACGTTGACGGCGGAGAAGGCGAGGGTCACCTTTTTATGGCTTCCCCATTTCAATGCGAGCTTTTGAAAGGTGTGCAGCCGGTGGGCTTCGAAGAAGCGTTGGCGGGTGAGGATGCGGACCCCCAGCGTGTAGGTGGAATCCGCTATGAAAGCGGCTAGAAGGATGAGCCAGGGCCATAGCAGGGTGAAATCGATCCAGGCGCTGGCAAAGATGAGGGTGGCAAAGGAGAACCCGAGGAAGCCGCTGCCGACGTCGCCCATGAATATTTTGGCGGGTGGCCAGTTCCAGATCAGGAACCCGAGGCAGCAGACGCCGAGAAGGATGGAGCAGGCGCCCGCAGCCTGCGGATGGAAAGGAAGCAAACCTGCCGGTGCTTTTTCAGCGGCGGACCACCACAAACGCTGCTCGAAGAGGAGAATTAGGACACCAGCGGCGAGTCCGGCAAAGGCTCCCTCGCTTGCAGCCAGGCCGTCCAAGCCGTCCATGAAGTTGTAGAGGTTGAGAAGGTAAGCGCAAAAGATAACCGATCCGGCAAGGGACGCCCACTCAGTTAACGCCAATGGCCGGTAAGCCATTTGAGAGGCTAGCATGATGGGAAAAGGCATAGCGTTGGCAATTGGCCAAGCGGCGTCCAGCACCAAGCCGACGGCAATGGCGGAGGCGGATATGTGGACGAGGAGCCTCAGGCCAGCGGAGACGTGGGAGCGGTCGTCTATCCAGCCGATAGCAGCTACCAGTGCGCCGGGAAATACCAATGCCGCGGCCAAGAGCCACATATCGCCTCGGATGGCCGCAAGAGAGAGGGCAACAAGGGAGAAGACGAGGACGATGGCCATTCCCCCGCCTCGGGGGACGGGGACCGTATGCATGCTGCGCTCGTTGGGCACGTCCAGTCGTTTCTTGGAGATGGCGAATTTACGGAAAGCGCCGGTTAGGAGGGCCGTCAGAGCCAGGCAGACCGACGCCAATGCGGCGAGCAGCGGGACGGAGAGCATTTGGAAGGTCAGCATTTAGCCGGCTCGCACCATCTCGGCAAGCTCTTCATCCATAGTACGAACGGGACGCCATCCAAGAAGCTCGCGCGCTTTGGAAGAATCCACGAGAAGAGTGTCGCAGAGCCGCTCGGCCATCTTTCGCTTTCCGATCGCGATTAATCCGGCTTGGAGAAGGCTGGCAGGAATGTTGACCAACCTTGCTGAGGCGCCCGCTTGCTTGCAAATGCGCGAGTACAGTTCGGCAGTTGAGACATCTTCGCCATCAGAGATGACGAAGGTCTGGCCGGCTGCCCGATCGTCGGTAAGGCAGAGGGTTAGAAACGAGCAGAGGTTTTGAATGCCAATTAGACTTCGCTTGTTTTGAACGCCTCCCAAAGGGAACGGCTTGCCGGTTCTCGCGAGGTCGAGCAACCGACGCATATTGCCCGGCACTCGAGGGCCGTAGATCAGGGGCGGGCGGACGACAACGAACTCGATGCCTTGTATGGCGGCCAAACCATGTTCCGCTTCCCACTTCGAGCGGGAGTAGTCATCGTGCGGGCTTGGGTCGTCGGCTTCAGAAAACGAGCGGCCATTCTTGGATTTCAAGGAGTTGTTTCCTAGAACTCCAATGGAGCTTACGAAGATGAAACGCGCCACCCCGGACGCGGCAGCTTGACGAGCAAGGTTGAGAGTGCCTTCCGTATTCACCCGCCGGTGCTCGGCCAGAGGGTCGGTGGCTTCGTCACGAAGCACATGTGCACGCGCCGCGAGATGGACCACTGCTTCGACACTATCAAGTGCACCGGACCAATCCGTGTCAGGACCCACCTCTGTAACTTCAAACCACTTCCCTGCCTCAACCGGCCGCTGTGAGGCTGCTATGACTTCGTGTCCCTGCCCAATCAGATAAGGAAAGAGCGATCGTCCAACGAAGCCCCCCGCGCCGGTGACGAGGACTCGCATCAGCTTGTGAGGATGCCCCGATAGAGCTTCATGGTCTGATTGCAAATGGCCTGAGGTTTAAAGTCTTCGGCCCGCTTTAAGGCGGCTGCGCTGAAGCGGGCTCTAAGCTCCGGATCGCCGAGAATCTTGTTGATCGCGTTTCGCAAGCCTTCAGAATCTTCGGGTAGCACAGTTATTCCCGTTTCTCCGTCCTTACTGACCCAGGGCACTCCGGTAGGAAGGTTGGTGTTGACCACTGGCAAACCGGTTGCGAGGGCCTCCATCTGGACGATGCCGTAAGCCTCGGTCGTATGGCTAGATGGAAACGCAAAGAGGTCTCCGACCGCGAAATAGTTCGCCAGTTCCTCGTCGGGAACGCCCGACTTCCAGAACACCCGAATCCCCAGAGTTTTAGCTTGCTCGGCCAGCTTGGCCTTTAAGGGACCGTCGCCAATTAAAAGGAGGGCAGCGTCGACACCGGCCATGGCCTCCACGAGATATTTCAGGCCCTTATAGTAAACAAACCGGCCCACGTAAACCACGACCTTCGTGTCTTTAGGAATTCCAAGGGACTCTTTTACGGCAGCGGCTTTCTCCGGCGTGACCTTGCCCACGTTTGGCAGGGACACCATGAATGGAATCACGTGAACTTTGTCCTTGTACAGCTGGAGCAGTTCAGACTCATTTCGCAGGTTTGGCGAGGAGACGACAATGGCATCGGCTCGCTCCAGCAGGCGGTTGAAAGCAGGTTCGTAGATAGGCTTAAGCCATCGCTGGCGAACGACATCGGCGTGGTAGTGGACGATGACCCTCGTCCGATAGGTCTTGAGCTTTTTGA
>JANYLD010000347.1 GCA_025363835.1 Armatimonadota bacterium | reverse complement strand
ACGCGATTTGGCTTCCAAGGCTGCCTCACGAGATGTTCATGAGGCTTCTGCAAGCTTGTGATGTCATCCTCGACACGGTCGAGTGGATCTGCTCCAGCGATCTTATGGAAGGCCAGTGAGTGCCTGCCGCGCATGAATTGGCCGGGGAGAGTTACCATGGGTGTGCCAACCGCGAGAGCTTGAACCGTTGTGTTTCCGCCGCTCCACTCGACCGTGTCGAGGATGACATCACAAGCTTGCAGAAGCCTCATGAACATCTCGTGAGGCAGCCTTGGAAGCCAAATCGCGTTCACGCCGGCCCTATGCAATCGATCCGCCGTCACCTGAGTCTCATACCGCCGAAGGGCGATGAAAACGATTGGCTTTCCGGTCGCCCGGTTGACCTCGCGAAAAAGGTGATCCCATTTTGGAACGCACTTCATAACGTTCTGGTTCATGAGCGGTAGGAAACCTCTTGGAAGGTTGAGTTCCTGCCTGATCGTGCCGGGGACGGGGATCTCGAATTCATTGAACACGAGGCCAGAGTTCGGCAACCGAACGAGTTTTTCGGTGTAATGCTCGTCGCCGTTCTCGGGCTCCATCAGCCCGCTAGACAGATAGTAGTCCACGTTGGGAAGGCCGCTCGTTATGGCGTGTCCCCAGGCAGTGCACTGAACGGGCGCAAGGCGCATGGACGCGGTTTGAGTGGTGCGTCCATCGGAGGCGATGTCGGTGTAAATCAGAGCATCGAGCTCGAGGCTCTTGATGAATCGAGCAGCTTCCGGCTGGGGTCCCGTGAGTTGGTAATAGTGATCGGCTTCCTCCTTCCAGAGGTCCGTGACCTCGTCCACTTTCTTACCCATGTGGATCGCATACGTCTCGAAGTCGTCCGTGTGGCCCCGAAGCCATCCGAGCGCCCAATTCGAGCCGTGATGGTCGCACATGGCGGTGCTCACGTAGCCGACCCGCAGTTTGCCTGCGCTTCGCTGAGGAACCGGCCGGCAGAGGTCGGGAAAGAGAGGCTCGATGATTCGCTTCAGGAAGAGATCGCCAAAGGAAGAGAGCAGCGCCTTGGCGTCTCGGCCGGCGTATGGGAATTCAAAGGTGATGGGGAGGACGAGGGTGTCGAACGCCTGCCCCAAGTCGAAGTCCAACTTCCAGAGCACATTCAGGATGTTTTGCGCATACGCAAACCATTCGTCGATTTCCGCCTCGGAGTGGTAGGCGCGAGGAACTCCGAACCTCAGAAACGCCGATATCGTGCCGTCGCCTTGCAGCAGCTTGAGGGCTTTAGGGAAGTGGCCCTCTTCGCGCCGGGTCTTATAGTATTGGATGGCATAGGGAGGCGGAATGAGTCGTCCAGTGGGTTCTTGCGGCGTGGCGGCTTTGACCGTGGAGCTTAAACCTTCGTCCGCTTCCGCGAGACTCTCGAGATCTTCCTCAGGCGTGGGCTGGCTGGGCGATTCGGGTTCCATCTGCGGGGCGCGGTCCCTGGACTCGCGGCATTTTAGGTTACCCTGGCGTATACTTTTGGAAGGCGCTATGGGTGCCTCCGGGTCCGCGGGAAGGGCTGAGTCCACGTCAAAAGAATTGCTGCCGGCCGGAGCTTCAGATGAGAACCTCCGTCTACGGCTTGATGGAGATGACGTGGAGAATCCGGCGCTGGACGAGTTGATGGCCGCGCTTGCGGAAGGATAGACGGCCGGTAGACGTTTTAGCCTCAGCAGTCAATTTGACGGCCCTTTGGAGACTGCGGTCTTCGGCTGCTGAGGCGTGACCGTCCCGCTGGCATCTGGCTGCCCTGTCATAATTTCCTTTCAGAAAACCAGATCCCATTGTCGGGGAGGTCACGCTATGGCAGAACGATACGAAGATTCATACCTTTATAAACTGCGGCACTCCGCCGCCCACCTGATGGCCCAGGCTCTTACCGAGCTTTACCCGGGCGTCAAGCTATCCATCGGGCCGCCAATCGAGAATGGCTTTTACTACGATGTCGAACCTCCTCAGACTCTAAAGGAAGAGGATCTCGAGAAGATCGAGAAGAAGATGAAGGAGCTTTCGAAGCTCGACCAACGGATCGAAAAGCTCGAGGCGAAGGATCGGGCGGATGCGAAACGGATCATTCTGGAGGAGACGACCCTAGGACATGGACCCGAGAATGCGGAGTACAAGCTCCAGTTGCTGGACGCCATTCCGGATGGGGAGCCGATCAGCTTTTTTGACCAGCAAAGAACGGACCGCGAGGGTACGAAGCATCGGTTCATCGACCTTTGCCGCGGTCCTCACGTTGAAACGACCAAGGAGATCAAGCACTTCAAACTGATGTCTTTGGCAGGCGCCTATTGGCGCGGCGATGTCAAGAACAAGCAGCTCACTCGCATTTACGGCACGGCATTTCCGAGTCAGGAAGAGCTCGATCTTCATCTGCACAACCTGGAGGAAGCCAAGCGGCGAGATCATCGCGTGCTCGGAAGAGAACTCCACCTGTTCATGTTCTCCCCCAGGGTGGGGACGGGACTGCCACTGTGGCTGCCGAAGGGCGCGATTTTGCGAGATACGTTGACGGACTTTATGAAGTCTGAGCAGCTTAGGCGGGGCTATCTGCCGGTTGTGACGCCTCATATCGCGAACATCAAGCTTTATGAGAAGTCGGGGCATATTCTGACTTTCCGGGAGAAGATGTTCCCGTTCATGGAGGACGAGGAGAAGGAGACCTTCATTCTCAAGCCCATGAACTGCCCGTTCCACATCGAGATTTACCAATCTCAGATGCGTTCTTACCGCGATTTGCCTGTCCGCTACGCGGAGTTTGGGACGGTGTACCGCTATGAGCAGAGCGGTGAAGTGGCCGGCATTTTGAGGGCCCGCGGCTTTACTCAGGACGACGCCCACCTCTTTGTGCGGCCCGATCAGTTGTTGGATGAATTCATCGGGGTCGTCGATTTGATGCAGGCGGTCTTGAAGAAGCTTGGCTTGCACAACTTCCGGCTACGGCTCGGCACCAAGGATCCGCAGAGCGACAAGTACGTCGGGCATGAGGAGAACTGGACGGCGTCCACGAAGGCGATTGAGCAAGCCTGCCAACAGATGAAGATGGACTATGAAATCTCGCCCGGAGACGCTGCCTTTTACGGCCCTAAGCTGGACGTGATCATTAAGGATGCTTTGGGCAGGGATTGGCAGATGGGCACGGTACAGGTCGATTACAACCTGCCCGAACGGTTTGATTTAGAGTACATCGCCGAGGACGGCAAGCCGCATCGGCCCATCATGATCCACAGGGCGCCATTTGGGTCGCTGGAGCGGATGATCGGCTTGCTGACCGAACAGTACGCGGGCGCTTTCCCGTTCTGGCTCTCTCCCGTCCAAGTGGCCATCTTGCCCATTGCCGACCGGCATGTGGACGCGGCGAACGAGCTTGCTTCCACGCTGAAAGGCTACGATCAGCCGGCAGGCGCCATGAAGCTTCGCGTTGAAGTGGATGACCGGCGGGAAACGCTCGGCAAGAAAATCCGCGAGAATCAACTTCAGAAGGTGCCGTACATGATCGTCCTTGGAGACCGGGACATCGAGAACGGCACGGTCGGCGCTCGCAGCCGTGAGGATGGAGATCTGGGCGCGATGCCTCTGGAGGAGTTCGTCCGGCGAATGAAGGAAGAGATGAGCAAATAACTCAAGCCTTATGGAGTGCGGCGTCTTTAGCGCCGCTTTCCCCGAGGGCTTTAGCCCGACAATTCCCGCACACTTCGATCTCTGCGCTCGAC
>JANYLD010000339.1 GCA_025363835.1 Armatimonadota bacterium | reverse complement strand
GGAATGTCGTTGAACATGAAGCGCTTGCCCTCGCTGTTCTTTAGAATCCCGCCCTCGCCACGAACGCCCTCGGTCACCAAGATGCCTCGGACGGACGGCGGCCAAACCATTCCCGTGGGATGGAACTGGACGAACTCCATGTCCATCAAGTCCGCACCAGCCTCGTAACCCAAGGACTGGCCGTCACCGGTGTACTCCCAACTGTTGCTCGTGATAGCGTAAGCCTTTCCGATTCCCCCGGTGGCCATAATTACGGCCTTTGCCCGGAACACGACGAAGTTTCCATGCTCCCGGAAATATCCAAACGCGCCAGAAACGCGGTCTCCATCCTTCAGCAAGGAGAGCACGGTGCACTCCATATGGAAATCGATTCCCTGGTGAACGCCGTGGTCCTGAAGGGTCCGGATCATTTCCAATCCGGTGCGGTCCCCCACGTGGGCGAGGCGCGGATACTTGTGGCCGCCAAAGTTGCGCTGGAGGATCTTGCCGTCCTTGGTCCGGTCAAAGAGCGCCCCCCAGGCTTCCAGCTCTTTGACGCAATCCGGCGCCTCTTGAGCATGCAACTCCGCCATCCGTGGGTTGTTCACGTATTGGCCGCCGCGCATGGTGTCGGCAAAGTGGACGCGCCAGTTGTCGCGGTCGTCCACGTTGCCGATTGCGGCCGCCATGCCGCCCTCGGCCATAACCGTGTGAGCTTTACCTAGCAGCGACTTGCAAACAACGCCTACGGTCACTCCGGTCGCGGAGGCTTCGATCGCTGCTCGTAGACCAGCCCCGCCGGCTCCAATGACGAGCACGTCGTACTCGAGTGTTTTGTGCTCTGCCATTAGAGAATCCTTAGGTCGTGCCAGACGCCCATCGCGACCAACCGGACATATAGGTCCGCGAACATAACGCTAAACAAGCTCAGCCAAGCAAAATACATGTGCTTCTTGTTCAACCCGGTGATGCAGTTGTAGCAAGCCATTTGGGCCGGCCGCTCGGAAAGGCACTTTCGCCGCCCGCCGACCAGATACCTCAGGGTGTGACAAGAGAACGTGTAGAAGGAAAGCAGGGTCGTATTCGCCAAGAGCACGAGGCTTCCAACCGCTATTCCAAAGCCAACTCCTCCATTTGCCATGGGCTGCTTGAAGAACCCATCATAAACGTCTCGCCATAAGGCCGCCAGAAGAAAGATCGCAAAGAACAGCACGTAGCGGTGAATGTTCTGGATTTTCAGGGGCCAGCCGTTTTCACTGTTGTATTTCTTCCGAGGTTCGCTCACGCCGCAGGCGGGCGGGTCTGCCCAAAAGCCTTTGTAATAGGCGCCGCGGTAGTAGTAGCAACTGAACCTAAAGAATGCAGGAAATGGAAGGATCAGCAAGGCCGGAGAAAAGGGCAAAAACCGCGGCCACCAAGTCGGCACCGGCCCTAGGAAAGAGTGCGGTGAGTTGCCCCAAATCTCTGGGCTATAGAAAGGAGACAGATATTGGCTCTGAACCCAATAGTATTTGCCCTGAAACGCAGCCCACGTCGCGTAGACGATGAATAGTGAGAGGACGAAAAGAGTGATGCCGGGGCTAAGCCACCAGGCGTCGGTCCGAGAAGTCTTCCCCAGCCCATGCGGCTTCAAGGTCGTTGGTGCGCCATCAGCGCTAGGAACACTCATGCTCCTTGCATGATATATGAACGGCGCACCTCCCGTAAACACAAGCGCCCAAGAACGCAATTTGGGAGTGCGGCGATCCGGCCACGCTTTCCTCGCCGAGAAGCGGTCTTACACGCGCCAAACCCCAAGTTGGGGGTAAAAACAAAAACGGCTCGGTTCACCCAAACGGGAGGCGTCATGGGCGGCCGAGCCGATTTTAGACCCGAGGTCCTTGCTCTCTTCTACGAGGCAAACGCCCCGCCGAGTGCCGGATCTAACGCAGAATGCTTGCGAGATTCAGAAATTCGCTTCAATACCTCGCTCGCACCATGATCTTCGGACAACATCGCGAGGTCTGAAAGCGAAAAAATTCCCCTCAGTGTGCCGTCGTCACCGACAACCAAAAGCCGCTGCAACCCACTGTTTTGCATCTTTGCCGAGGCATCTTCGACGAGTTCGTCTTCACAGACCACGAGGGGCTCACGGTTCATCACTTCGGCGACCGAGGTACGAGTGGGATCTAACCCGCGGGCGACGACCCGGCTGACCAATTCGTCCGCCGTAACAGTTCCGACAGGCCGACCCTCAGATATCACGGGAATGAATGAGTGCCCGAAAATCTCCATTACGCGCGCCGTTTCCTGAACGCCGGCGCCCTTGCTTACCGCGTGTATCTCCGTTGACATCACGTTCTTCAGCTTCATATTGTTTTTACGCTCGCTTGCTTATCATTAGCATCGCTCAAAAGTCGTAGGTTTGCAAGAAGATAATTTTCCCTCTTCTTAGCAGCGTCAACCCGAGGAAGCAGCAGTAAGCAGTCGGCGAGGTTGTAATGCAGGTAGGTGAAAGCGAGGCGCCGTTGGGCGACGGATATTTTGCAACTTGGGAAGCAAGCCCCTGTCGTGGAGGTGCACGAAACCCGACGTATATACCATGCTGCTTGAGCCATCGAAGTTGCTGGCTGCGATAGCCGATGAATCAACGAGCTCGCGCTCGTTGCTTTTCCTTTGGCTTGCGAGCGAACCGGACTGTACGCAGGAGTATCTGAGCGTAGCCGATCAGCTCTTAGCCGTAGGGGAGCGTAATCTCGCCCAATTGGTAATCCACCGCGGCTTGGCCGTTGTAGAAGACCTGGAAATCGTAGATGGTCGAAGCCGTGTTCAGGGTCGGGGTGATCAACTGCGTCAGCGGCGCGATGGTGTTGGTGGCGTAAGTCGGGGTATCGTTGGTGTAGCGCACAAATTCCAATTGGCCGAACGATACGTAAGCCGGAACCGCCGCTGGCGCGGAGGCGGCCAGATAAGTGGCGCCTGCGGGCTTG
>JANYLD010000126.1 GCA_025363835.1 Armatimonadota bacterium | reverse complement strand
CGAGAGCTTGCTCGCGCTTTTGCACGCATACAATTACTCGCGAAGACTAAAGGCGACAAAAGCGCGAGCAAGCTCTCGCACTCCCACATAGGCGTTCCTAGCGCTTCGCTGCGTCGATCGCCAGCATGCCGCCGACGAGGTTTCTCACTCTTGGGTAGCCGTGGCTGAGCAGATACTGGGTGGCCGACGCGCTGCGGGCGCCTGAGCGGCAGTAGATGATGAGGTCGTCTTCCGGGCTCAGCTCTCGCATTCGGCCCTGAAGCGTGCCCAGAGGGATGTGGTGTTTGAACGCCAGAGCACCCTGTTGAATCTCGAAGGCTTCTCTCACGTCAACCAGAATCGCTCCCGCCGCAACGGCTGCGCCCAGTTCTTCAACGGTGATTTCGGGCGTGTACGTGCTCATTGTTTGGGTGCCGCAATGTTCAGGATAGTCGATTAGTTGAATTTGATCGTGCGGCTTGGAGCACACCGGGCAGTTAGGGTCCTTCGGAAGACTGATTTCTTTGAACCTAGTCTCAAGGAGATCGAAGGTGAGAAGGCGGCCGATAAGAGGCTCTCCGATACCCAAAATAAGCTTGAGCACCTCGGTGGCCTGCAGCGTGCCCGCTACGCCTGGGAGGACGCCGAGGACACCTGCCTCAGCACAGCTTGGGGCGGAGCCGGCAGGTGGCGGGTCAGGGAAGAGGCAGCGGTAACAGGGGCCCTTTTGGGCGTCGAAGACAGAGACTTGGCCTTGGAAACGATAGATGGCGGCGTGCACGTTCGGCTTGTCTAGCTTCACGCACGCATCGTTAACGAGGTACCGGGCCGAGAAGTTGTCGGTCCCGTCGGCGACTACGTCGTAGCCTTCGATGATCTGCAGAGCGTTATGGCTGGTGAGACGCTCGGGGTGAAGTTGGAGGCGAACATTCGGGTTGATCGCGTAAAGCTTCTCCGCAGCCGATTCTAACTTGGGTCTACCAAGGTCTTCCGAGAAGTGGATCGGCTGGCGGTGAAGGTTGCTAAGGTCGACAACGTCATCGTCGACCAGCCCCAGCGTGCCGACACCGGCCGCCGCCAAATAGGTCATCAGCGGCGAGCCCAACCCGCCCGCGCCCACACACAACACCTTGGCCTCTTTTAACCTTGCCTGCCCGTCCGCACCGACTTCAGGCAGGATCAAGTGTCGGCCATATCGCACGAGTTCTTCGGGGGTAAGCGGGGTGGGCACTGAGAGATTATGTGTCCCATGTGGAGTGCGGCGTCTTTAGCGCCGCTTTGACCGAGGGCTTTAGCCCGACAATCGCGCTCAACTTTTGACTTTGCACGAAGGATACATTTTGGCCGAACATTGTCGGGCTAAAGCCCTCGGTCAAAGCGGCGCTAAAGACGCCGCACTCCAAAGGGTCACCCATCCAATAAATCAACGAGCCGGTCGATCAACTCGGCTTGCGCGGAGTTGATCTTGCGCTTTGCATCTTGCGGTGCAAACCACTCGCACCTGTCCACTTCGGGAACCGTGATCCACTTTTGGGAGCCCTTGGGCCACTCGGTCTTGACGACGTTGCTCGTCATGGTCGCTGGATCGGCATCGCCCTCCCAAGCCCAGGCGTGGACGATTTTGCCCGCCTTCTGAGTGATGAAACCAAGCTCGATGAACGGACCATGAGGCTGAAGACCAGTCTCTTCCTCAAACTCCCGGCATGCAGCTTCCAAAGTTTCCTGGCCGTCAAGCAGCCCCTTCGGGATCGTCCAAGCCCCCTCATCCTTATCTCGCCAAAACGGCCCGCCCGGATGCGCGAGGAGAACCTCCATGCTCGGCCCGACGCGGCGGAACATGAGAAGACCGGCGCTTTCCTTGAGCATTCTGGTCATGGGTTATCGATTCATTTTGAGTAGGTCGGGTTCGAGACTCGCCTCAAAGCAGTGAGACTTTGAAGTGAAAGCTGACGTGGGTCGGGCCTTGGTGCATGTCCATTTCGCCAGTAGCTTTCATAAGTTGGCCACTCTTTACATCGACCCAGTACGTGAATGGTGAAGTTGGTTGAATGCCAGGAACATCGGGAAGTGATGCGGTTATGACCGCCTCACGTATGCCGTCTTCTTCAACGACACGATCGAGTTTGAACGTCGCCCTAAAGGACCCATTGCCAAAGGAATCAGACCAAGTGTCGCCGACCTTGACCGGGTCCTTCGGTAGGGTGACGCTGCTGTTCGGAACCCGGGCGTCGAGAAAGGCGCCGATTCCCATATTGATTATTTTCCCGCGGCCATCCTCGACCACGTCCATTTCCCGACCGGCCATCTGCCGCCCTCCCGACGCGCTCTGTTTCATTGATCCAGTGCCTTTCGTATCAGCCTTTTCAACAACCCAATGAAATAGATGGCCCTTTGGGACTTGCTCGAGATAGGTGATCTTAAAGATCGAATCGATGTCCATTGTGCCCGGCTGGTCGAACCTCTCGGCATGGGCCTCGATGTGGAGTCGGCTTATGGCGCCGGCTTTGGGATGGAGCCTCAACAAGAACTCCTCACCGGCTTGATGCGGCGGTGCGACGACGACCATTGCCGCAAGCGCGGCGAGAATTAACATCTATCTGGGCCTCGTCGTTCGCCGCTCGATCCGCTTCTCGTAGTTGTGGCCTTCGATGATGCGGTTGACGAAGATGCCGGGGGTGTGGATGGAGTCTGCGTCTAGCTCTCCGACTTCCACAAGCTGCTCCACTTCGGCCACGCACATCTTGCCCGCTGTCGCCATCATCGGGTTGAAGTTGCGGGCGGTCTTTCGGTAGATGAGGTTGCCGGACTTGTCGCCCTTCCAAGCTTTCACGATGCTGAGATCGGCGATGAGGCCCGTTTCCATCACGTACATCTCCCCGTTGAACTCCTTGATCTCTTTGCCGTCGGCAATGACTGTCCCGTAGCCGGTCTTGGTGTAGAACGCGGGGATTCCAGCGCCGCCGGCTCTAATTCGCTCCGCCAGCGTGCCTTGCGGATTGAACTCCAGTTCTAACTCGCCAGCCAGAAACTGGCGCTCAAACTCGGCATTTTCGCCCACGTAGCTGCTGACCATCTTCTTGATCCGGTGGCCTTGCAAGAGCGGGCCGAGGCCAAAGTCGTCGACGCCGCAGTTGTTGCTGATGACGGTGATGTCCTTCACTCCGGATTCGAGAAGTGCGGAGATCAGGTGCTCTGAGATGCCGCAAAGGCCGAAGCCACCAGACATGATCGTCATGCCATCGAAGAGAAGCCCGTCGAGCGCGCTTTTAGCGTCCGGATAAACCTTGTTCATGGGTCGACGTTAGCGTACCTAGGCATGGAGGCACTGGATTACGCTCGCTCTAGCAGCTTCTCAATCTTATAAGTCAACTCGCTATTCGTCGCCACCGCGTCGCAGCCCGCTTCGCGCCCCAGTTCAAGGAGATCCTTTTCCTTGTGCCCCGCGTGGCAGATCGTGTAGACGCCCGCGGCCCTCAGCGGCGGCACCAGATCCGCGAAATTTTTGGAGGCGAGATTCAAAATGGCGACTTTGGCCGGCTCGCTCTCAGGAATCTGCGCCTCGACCGTCGCCTCGTGGCCGAGGGACTTGAGGGTTTGGAGGAGGCGGGAGCTCCACATCAAGTTATCTTCAAAAATCCAAACCTTCATACTAAGAATTCCCAGCCTTTGTTCAACCACACAGGGCGGTTTGGCCGTCTAACATCATGGCAGGCTGAGTCCGCTGGGGCTCGAAGACTTCGTTTGAATTGCAGATTTGAAAAAGGACGGCGCTTCGCGCCGCTGGCAATGTTATGGCTCCTCCCGGTGCTGGCGTTGAGCGCTGCCCCAGAGAGCGTCGCTGGATTCACCTTTTCGGCGGATCATGCTGCTCTTTACGTTTCTGCTCGCGATGTCTCCACCGTTCTAGGCGTGCCGCTGGAATATGATCCGCGATCCGATCTGGCTTTCCTAGGTTCCATCGCGCTCGACTATCGCTACGCAGTCGGAGAGCAGCGGTTTGTTCGAATTACAGAGCTGCCTGCTCTAGGTGTTCAAGTCAAGCGGCTTTCGCCTCAACTCGTTTCCCTGAAGTTGAAGGGGAAGGAGCTCGACGTCCAGTCGGGGGCGAAGAGCGCGGTGGTCGATAAGAAGCGCCAGCAAATCCGCGTATACGAGGGCGGACAGCTTGTTTTGACGAGCCGGGTCAGTACCGGAAAATACACACGCAGCACGCCCGACGGCACCTTCCGCGTCGGCAACTCCAAAGATGCCTACCACTCCTCCGCCAAGTACAACGACGCCCCCATGCCCTGGGCCGTCCACGTGACCGGCAACGTCTTCATCCACGGCGGCGTCGTGCCCGACTACCCAGCCTCCCACGGATGCGTCAGGCTTCCCTCAGATGCCGCCGAGTGGTTCTACAACTGGGTCGAACCGGGCACGGTCGTGAGGATTCAGGGGTGAATGCGCGACTGCGCCGAGCTTGGCGTTGTCGGTAAATGGTAAATGGTAAATAGTAAATGGTAAATGGCCGGTAATTCTAACTCCACGCCAAACCCTCTGCGCCTCTGCGTTCTCCGCGTCTCTGCGTGAAATCCCAAAGAATCAAACCATACGACTCACCGCCCATGACCACTACGACCGGACTGATCACGCCCCAAAAGTGGCAAGCCGACCACCTCCTCATGCTCGACCAGCGAATCCTCCCCCTGAGGGAGGAGTGGATCGAGCTACGCACGCATGAGGAAGTGGCCAAGGCGATCAAGGACATGGTCGTTCGCGGCGCGCCCGCGATCGGAATTTCGGCGGCCTACGGTATGGCGCTGGCTGCCAAGAACGGGGCGGACCTACAGCAAGCCAGCAAAACATTAGCCGCGTCGCGGCCAACCGCCGTCAACCTCTTCTGGGCCTTGGATCGAATCAACTCACTTCAAAACCGCGACTTCCAACGCATCCTCGCCGAAGCCCAAGCCATCGAGAGGGAAGACCTCGAGATGAACCGAGCGATCGGCCGACATGGCGCAGAGCTGGTCCCCCAGAACGCGAGCATCCTCACCGTATGCAACACGGGTGGCCTGGCCACCGCCGGCCACGGAACCGCGCTGGGTGTCATTAGAACCGCTCATGAGCAAGGCAAGGACATTCACGTCTACACCTGCGAGACCCGTCCCCGCATGCAAGGCCTACGCCTCACCGCCTACGAACTCACCAAAGACGGCATCCCCTTCCACTCCATCGCCGACGGCGCCGCCGCGTCCCTCATGCGAGCCGGAAAAGTAGACCTCGTCATCGCCGGTGCAGACCGAATCGCGGTTAACGGAGACGCCGCCAACAAGATCGGCACCTACTCGCTAGCCGTTCTCGCCCTGCACCACAAAATCCCCTTCTACATCGCAGCCCCTTCCTCCACCCTCGACCCCACCCTTCCCACCGGCGATCAGATCCCCATCGAGGAGCGGTCAGCAGAAGAGTTGACGGAAGTTGATGGAGTCCGAGTCGCGCCCGACGGTTGCCCGGTTTACAACCCCGCGTTCGATGTGACTCCTGGAGAGTTGATCACCGGAATCATCACCGAGAAAGGCGTGAATGCGAAGCCATACAACTTTGCATTAGCTTCCAAATCTATCCCTCAACCCGCCCTACCGGGTTGAGGGTCTTAGGAGATGGACACGTGGCGGGGTGATCAGTTTTGAGCCTTAACCCAGAAGGTTGGGTTGAGGGATGGATGACTCCGGCCAAGGTTCGTAACGCGAAAAGCTTTCATTCATCTATAGGTAACAATGCTGCCGGCGCTAGCTTTCTATCTCACGACTCAGGGTACGCAACTGATGTGTACACCGGAGCAGGCCATTGCCAAGGTTGAAAGGCTCCTTACGGAATTTCGAGCTAAGGGGCCGTACAAGCTTCAAGGTTTCCAAACTGGAGGAGCGATCGGCCGGGAGACACTTCCCGATGTTTGCCTGAGCACGACGGACGGAGATGTTTACGAAGCGTTTACCAATGCTCAAGCAGAGCCGATTTCGGTTTATCGCGGATACCTTAACTATTCGCAGCCCGATCTCGCGTCCTTCCCGTCCATGGCGCCGGACGATCCAGAGGTATTGGCCCTAGCTGACCTTTACTTTGCACCCGTGCGTCGGCGGGGCGAACTGAGTGTGCCGTGGCTGTCTCAAATCGACAAAAACGAAATCACGATAAATGTTGAGCGGCTAAGACGGGGCCGAAAGATTTACGGAATTTACGCCGGATATCAGGTCTGGTTCCAACCCTTGTCTGACAAGCTCATTAGGTTTGAAGCTTACGGGACCGATGGCATTCCGGCTTCCGACTTTCCGCAATTCAAGCCCGAAGAACTAGTGCAGACCGCGAAAGAAGAGTTGGTAAATGGAGTGGTCCCGACCTCTTCAAACGGTTGGCATTCCATCGACCATGGTGACTTGATTGGCAAACCGACCCTCGCCTATTTTGCGGATGGAAATGGCACCTTTCTCGTTTGGGACTTTGAATACCTCCTCCACGAGAAGGTGTTGTCGGGCTTGCGTCGCGGCATCGTCATGACGGGCGGCCCAGTCTTCTCTCCCGTGGGCGACATCCTGATCGACGCTTTGAGCGGTAAGGTCCTTGGCACCTCTCGATATGGGGGTTCCCGGTGGCAGGAGTTTCTGCCAATAGCTGGAGGCTTTCGCATCTCTACAGGGTGCTCGACTAATGGGGGCCTCACCGACAAGCCTTCATTAGTCATGGAGAATTTTGCCGCGAAAGGACTGTCTGCAGACGATGCTGTACAAGCTGTTAGGCAGAGCCTGAACGTCGTTGCTCCCACCACCGAGCCGCCCCCGCTCGTGGAAGTCTTTCTTCGCCACCGCTCCGATGGAAAGGGCATGGAATGGTCGGTCACCCTCAGACGGGGCGGATTCTGCTCGGCAGTCGTAGATCCGCTCACCGGCCGCGTCTCCGATCTTCGATGTATTTGAGCCTCGTCCGCCGCCATGTCCATCTTCGCGCACAATTGAGTTGTGGGCCATGAACCGCTGCCGTTTCTGAGCGAAGATATCGCCCGCGCGAAGAAGAGGCGCGAAACGATTCGCATTTTCGTGCTCGCGACCGTCATGTGCGTCGTGCTTTCGTTCAGCTCACCGCATCCGTCCCAAGCGATCCCGCGGATGATGCTGTTAGATGCTGTCCCCTACGGGTTGATGATCTTGTTCGTCAGGCGCGTCGTTCCTAACGTCCATTTCAAATCTTTTGGCCGGGCGGTCTTTTTTCGGTCGATAACCTACACCACCGTGTTCTTCGCCGCCATGGAACTCGCCGCATTAAGCAACACCAACGCAACTGAGATCAATCACATGTTCGCCAAGCATCCTACGGTGCTGCTCACCGCTCTTCTCGTCGGCTTTTTTTGGGTGCTCGTCATCACTGGAATTCGTGGAGTATTGAAAAAGCTAGGCAGTGGGGAGATTTGGAATTGGATCAGAGGCTACTATTACAGCCCCAAGCAGGAAGAGCGCATCTTCATGTTCCTCGACATGCGCAACTCCACCGAGTTGGCCGAGAAGCTGGGCGACCTCAAGTTTAGTCAACTCGTCCGGGACTTCTTTGACGATTTGACCAGTCCGATTGTGGAGACGAAGGCAACGGTGAGCCACTACATTGGCGACGAGGCCGTCCTGACCTGGTGGCCAAACGATGGTCTGAAGGAGGGCCGCTGCCTGCAATGCTTCTTCCGCATGCAGGCCATCATCGATCGGCGGCGACCTTATTACGTAGCCGAGTACGGCATCGTCCCGAATTTTAAGGCGGGCGGTCATATCGGGAACGTGGTGGCGACGGAGGTTGGCCAGGTCAAGAGCGAGATCGTCTTCCATGGCGATGTTCTGAACACGACGGCCCGGGTCCAAGCCGCGTGCTCGGAAAATGGCGTTGATTTCCTGATTACCGAGGCTTTGGCCGCCCGGCTGCCCGAGACTTCTTGGCTGGAGCTGCAGCCGATTGGCGAAGTGGCGTTGAAGGGCAAGAGCGAGCCGGTGACCCTGCTCTCGGCGAGCGTGCGATCGAAATAGGGGCAATCGAGTAATCGGCATTGAAAAATCGGCAATGCTAATCGGATGGACATGCTTTCGATCATCGAAGCCCGGCGCGATGGGCGGGAGCATTCGGCAGGGGAGCTTTCATTCTTGGCTGAGGCAGCGGCCAAGGGGACGGTGCCGGATTATCAGCTTGCCGCTTGGCTCATGGCTGCCTATTTGAAGCCGCCCAGCGAGCAGGACACCGCGCTTCTCACCACCGCTATGGCCGAGACCGGCGATCGAATCGACCTCAGCGGGCTGCCCAAGCCGTGGGTGGATAAGCACAGCACGGGTGGTGTCGGCGACAAGACTTCCTTGGTCGTGCTGCCCATCCTTGCCGCATGCGGGTTGACCGTGGTGAAGATGAGCGGGCGAGGGCTTGGTATTACGGGTGGGACCGTGGACAAGCTGGAGTCCATTCCGGGCTTTCGGATGGATTTGACGCCACAGGAGATGAAGGCACAGGCGGCTCGCATTGGGATAGCCATCACCGGCCAATCGCCAAATCTGGCCCCTGCGGACAAAGCGCTTTACGCCTTGCGCGACGCCACCGCGACAACTGAATCGATCCCGCTCATCACCAGCAGCATCCTCAGCAAAAAAATAGCGGGCGGTGCGGAGTTCCTGTCGCTGGACGTCAAGTCGGGGTCTGGGGCATTCATGAAGAGCTTCGACCAAGCCCGAGAGCTTGCAGTCTGGCTCAAGGCCATTGGAGAGCAGTGCGGCCTCAAAGTCCACGCGGCCATTACGGACATGGACCAACCTCTCGGCAGTGCTGTTGGCAACGTTTATGAAGTCTTGGAGGCTTGGTCCGTCTTGAACTGCGACGAGCTTTCGCCTCCGGTCGAGCGGTTTCGTACGCTCTGTGTCAATTTGTGTTCTCAGACGCTGCACTTCGTTGGGTTGGCAGACTCGGAAGTAAGAGCGGCAATTCTTGTGGCCGATTGCCTAGCCTCGGATGCGGCGAAGGATAAGTTCAGAGAGTGGTTTGAAGCCCAAGGCGCAGACTGCTCGTTTATGGAGCGCGGCGAGGGCGCCTTTGCCTCGCCCCGAGCGGTTCAAGACGTGCTTGCCGAAAAGGATGGTTATATCGGCCGCTTGCGGGCCGATGTCGTTGGCGAAACCGTTGTCGACCTCGGCGGTGGGAGGAAGCGAAAGGAGGATCCGATCGATCCGCTCGTTGCGGCCTTTGTCCACAAAATGGTCGGGGATGAGGTTCAAGAAGGCGAAAAGGTCATGACGGTTTATGCGGCGTCAGACGCGTCCGCCAATGACGCGACAACACGGCTTGCCGAGGCAGTGGAAATTTCGCGGTCCGTCATCCAACCGAATCGCCTAATTCTGGAAGTGATCTAGAAGCGAATATGGAGTGCGGCGTCTTTAGCGCGGTTTTTTCTGAGGGCTTTAGCCCGACGAACTCCGGCATTGACGGTCCCGCTCAGAAATTAGAGCTCCTGCCTCCAAGTCGGGCTAAAGCCCTCGGCAAAAGCGGCGCTAAAGACGCCGCACTCCATATAGGCTGGCGACTTCGTAGATCTGCTGATGGCAAGCTCCATTTACTCACATCGCAAAAGGAATCCGGCTAAACAGCCATAATTTAGGTTCATGCACGGAGGCATCACGGAAGCCGTTAAGGCTTGGGCGGAGCACATCATTGGGACGATGGGCTATCCAGGCATCGGCCTGCTCACCCTTCTCGGCAACGCAAACATCCCCATTCCAAGTGAAGCGGTGCTTCCCTTCGGCGGAATTCTGGCTGAAAAAGGCAAGATGAACCTTCACCTTGTGGCCTTGGTCGGCACCCTCGGATCAGTTATTGGCAGCGTGGTCTCCTACGGCCTCGGCGCGTTCGTCGGCACCGACTTTCTTCGCAAATACGGCAAGTACGTGCTGATGCGCACAGACGAGATCGCCATTGCCGAGCACTGGTTTGAAAAGCACGGGCTCAAAGTCACCCTGTGGGGCCGCTTCGTCCCGCTCGTTCGCAGTTTCGTCTCCCTCCCCGCAGGCATGGTTCGAGCGAACTTCGGAATATTCCTGCTTTACTCCTTCCTCGGCTCCTTGCCCTGGTGCTACCTGTGGGCTTGGCTAGGGTTCAAAGTTGGCGAGAACTGGTCGACGGTAGAGAAATATACGCAGTTACTGGACGTCCTTGTGGTGCTCGCCATCGTGGCGCTCCTCGCGAAGTTCATCTGGACCCGGTTCAAGAAGCGCCCAGCCGCAGTCGAGCCCAGCTAGTTCTGGTCCTTCACCGTGTTAGCCAGCTCGTTCCGGGTGGAGGTAGCCACGATCCATTGCAATAGCGAGGTCCTGGGCCATCAAGGCCCGCCGCGCCCCCAAACCTTGCCCCCTCCACCGATTCTCATCCGTCTTCGCCGGGCTACTGCGGACGACTGGGCGCAAGGGCCAGGGGGCTCAAATTAGATCACATTCTTTCTGCCGACTTCCTGGCCTTTGTTCCGCCCGATCGGCTTCACCGAGGCGACGTTTTCCGGAGAGAAGTCGAGGAGTTGCAGCCAGTCTTCCTGGGAGTCGGATTTCGGGAAGATTTCGTTCTCTTTGTATTCCTGGTCTGCGGCTGTCACCAGGTCCGCAAGCGAAACGCCTTGCTCGGTCTTGGGGTCGGCAATCGCTCGTTTGATGGCGTGATCTTTGGCTCTGTCGACGATCGACTTCAGCAAGGCGCCCGAAATGAGGTCTTTGAAATACAGGGTCTCGTGGGAGCCGTTCTTTAGGTACACGCGGAGGAACTCGGTGTCCTTCGACTTTCTCCAAAGGTGCTCTGTCACGCCCTCGATCAGCTCGCCGCGTGCGCAGTCGATCTCGCCGCCGTACTTCTTGGTCACATCGGGGTCGAGCGGGATGTTCTCGTGCAGATAGATGCCGAGGATCTGCATCGTCGCCATCCTATCCGGTCGGGAAACTTTTACTTTGCGGTCGATTCGTTCCGGCCTCAAGACGGCCGGGTCGATGTAGTCCGGCCTATTGGAAGTCAACATCAAGACCACGTTGTCGAGCGACACCAAGCCGTCCAGTTCGGCGCAGAACTGAGGGACCACGGTGTTGCTAATGTTCAGCCATCGTCCGCTAGAGCGGGTGCGAAGGACGGACTCGGCCTCGTCCATAAAGATGAAGACCAGGCGTCCTTCCTTCGCCTTCTCTCTCGCCGTCTTAAAGATCTCCCGCACCATGCGCTCGGTCTCGCCCAGCCACATGTTCAGAATCTTTGGCCCGGAGATCGCCATGAAGTACTCCTTGACTTCGTGGCCGACACGGGCGCTGTATTCCTTTGTTAGGTTGTAGGCGGTCGCCTTGCCGATCAGCGTCTTGCCGCAGCCCGGAGGGCCATAGAGGAGGATTCCTTTGATCGGCTTCTTCTCGAACTTGGCAAAGATCTCCGGGTAGAGAAGCGGCTGCTCGATCGTGTCTCGGATGAGCTTGATCGCTTCTTCTTGGCCGCCCACCTTCTCCCATGGCAACTCAGGCACGTCCTCCAGAAAGTAGTCCCGAGACTCCTGCTTGGCAAAGTGCTCGAGGGCTAACTTGCCGGTTGGATCAATCCGGATTTCGTCGCCCGACTGTATCAAAGTGTCCTTGACCGTTTCGGCGCGAGCAACAACTCGGCCCTCGGCCCCAGGAACGTCCGATCCCACTCTAATTCGGCCGTCCTCATAAACCTCGCCGACCTTCTGGATTCCGCCGCCCGTTGCCGGCGGCATGGCGCCAACCACTGCGTAGGCGTCGTTAACCTTAACCCGTGTGCCCGCATGCAGGTCGTCTGCATCTACTTTGGGGTCCACGTTGGCCACGAATTCTTGGTCGCCAACCGCTATGAGCGCCAGTTTGTCTTCTAGCCATGAAAGAAAGACCCCCAGGCGATTTGCTGGCGCGGTGAGCTTGGCATAGGCTTCCTCGTATTCCGCGAGGACCTTCTTGGCCTCTTCCTGCCCTTTCCCGTCGGTCTCGATCGAGCTCTTTAGCGCAGCAAGATAGTTTTGAAGCCGCGCGTCGCTCTGCGGCGCGTGTTCCATCACTTTTTCCAAAAGCTCTAGGGATCGGGAGGTGTCTTCGGAGGGCATGTTTATTCATACGACGTGACAGCCGCCACGTTCGGGTTGACCTATTGGAGTTTTTAAGGGAGCGCGGGATTTATCCTGCAACCCGGTCCGCAGGGCTTTAGCCTGCCTCTTCGTGATGATGTGATGATGTGATGATGTCATGATGTGATGATGTCATGATGTGATGATGTGGGGAATGCGGGCGACGCTTCCTCGCAGGAAGCCAGGAAGCCAGGAAGCCAGGAAGCCAGGAAGCCCGCTTACTTGTAGTTCGCGCTCTGGAATGCCTCGACCGTGGCCTCGGCAACGCTCACGTACAAATCGCGTCCAACTGCCTTAACGCCGCTCACCGGCACTCCGGTGCCATTACGGTCCATCTGGGCCGTGACCATGACAAGTCGCTCGCCGTTGGTGCCCTCGGTAAGATTCACCATCTTCGGCTCCAAAGTGACGGCAGGGAACGCGCGGTGTAAAGCTTTACTCGTGGCGATGGCCACCGATTCGAGAACCGGACGCCCCATGCGTGCATGGACGCCGCTCACGACGGACTCGCCGGTTCCGCTATTGACGCTTAAGACGACTTGAGTCAATGCAGTGGGGCTGTTCTCTTCAGCGATCACGCTCAAGACCTTTGCCTCTTCCTTCTGCTCCGCTTGAGAAGCAGCGGCCGTCGGCTTATTGCGCTTCAGAAGGATGCACTCCTGACTGGCGAGGTTGATCAGGTTGTCCAGGGTCGAAGAATAGTGAACATTCTCGCGCTCCTTGGTCCTCTTGCCACCGGCAACCCCCACGCAGAACGTCACCGGCTCTTCCGCCTCAGGCAAGACTAACTCGCCCGTCATCTTGCGAAGGCTGTCGGCCAAAGCCTGTCCGGCGGGCTGGGCGCCAATGATGCCTATAGCGAACTCGTCACCGCCGTATCGAACCAAAACGCCGGTCTTCAGGTCGACGTGCTCTCGCAAAAGCTCTGCCACTCGCTGGAGCACCTTATCGCCCACTATATGGCCGTAGCGCTTGTTATACTCACCAAAATCATTGAGGTCGACGAAGAGAACAACGATCTCTTGGCCCTTTCTTAGAGCCTCTATGCCCCACTCTCGCAATCCATCGCTCCAAGACAGTCCGGTCAACGGATCCCATGACCGGCGAAGCTCTTTGAGGAGCATGCTCGCCGTCACGATGCCTATGAATTTCCCTCCCTGCATGACCGGAGCTCGCTCGATGCCCTGTTCAACAAACGTTTCGGCAACTTGACGCACCGGCGTGCTTGCCTCGATAAGGAGTTGCGGGGGTTCCATCGCGTCCCGAATCGGGGCGTCGTCCGCCAATCCGACGAGGCCTTCGTTGGTCAACACGCCAACAAGCCGGTCGCCTTCGAGCACTCCCATCGCACGGATTCGATGACCTTGCAGAATCACGCGAGCCGTGGCCACAGGGTGGCCAGGGTTCAGCCATACAGGCTGCAGGTTCAAAGATTCGACCGTTTGCATGAAAAAATTGCGAGCCTATCTACTGACAGACTGAAAAGGAGTCTATCGCAGACCCGTGAAAATGGTCCCCGCAGGCATGCGGGCTTTTGCAATTACTCGCGAAGTAACGAGTCTACGATGAACTCTATGAAGGTATTTAAATCCGCGCGAACCGGCTCGGACAAGCTCGCCTGTTCCTCAAACTTGGCCGAGCGCTGGTAAACCTCCGAGGGTCCGATTCCAACAAACCTCGCTATCTCCGCTTCCGAAAGGCAAGCCTCTCGGAGCATTGTAAAGATCGCCATGTCCGGCGCGCTGGCGTGTCCGTACTTAAACTCACTCTGCTGGGAAATCCGCTGGATCTGCTCCTTTAAATCCCAGGCACTGTTATCTACGAAGAATGGATCGAGAATGCCGCATGCTTTCAGCGTTGCCCTCGAGTCCAGCCAAACCGGGCCATAAAGTCTCAGCCGTTTCAACGCGCCCACCAAAGTGCGGCCGTTCCCCTTCATCTTATAGGCGAGCAACCGGCCCA
>JANYLD010000383.1 GCA_025363835.1 Armatimonadota bacterium | reverse complement strand
CCAAAGGATGGGACTGAGTAAAGTAATTCCGCCCATGCCCCAAATCACAGTCAGGCCCTATGAGGATCAGGATCGCGATGCGTTTTTTCACGTCCGGGCGATGACCTATAACAACGGGCGGCCGATCCCCGAAGAAGACCAAGTATTCAAAACCACGCAGGGATTCGTGGGCGAGGTGGATGGGCGAGTGGCGGGGGTATTTGGGACGCTGGATTTCACCTGCACTCGTGGTGAGGCGGCGGTTCAGGATGCGGCGGTAGCAGGCGTTGCCGTGCTGCCGGAACACCGCCGTTCTGGTGTCGGCGCCGAGATGATGAAGTGGGGCGTGCGCCATTTCCGCGAGCAAGGCATTCCGATGGCTTCCCTCTATGCCTTCCGCGAGAGCTACTACCGGCGCTTTGGATACGAGGTTTGCGGCTCGAGAGTGAAAATCACTGTTCCCATAGAAGCATTTCCCCGCCTCAATCCACGATTGCCGGTACGGCGGCTGACCCAAGAAGAAGCTTCTGCTTTGAAACCTTGCTATGAGAAGTTTGCCCAAGCCCGTTCGGGAATGAATTTGAGGACCGATAAGCATTGGTCTCGCGTACTGGGCAAGGACACCACCATTTACGGCGCCGGAGATCCGGTCGAGGCGTATCTGCTGGTCGACCATCGTTGGCAGTTCTGGGAGGGACAGGAGATTTCTGAGTTGATCTGGTCCACCCAGCAGGGCTACGAGAGCATCTTGAGCGTTATGGCCGGCATTGGCATCAACAAAAGCACGGTGGAATGGTATGAACCGAGCGACGGGCCTTTTATCGGCTGCTTTATGGACCACGGTGTCAAAGTCCAGATCGAGCGGCTGGTCATGTACCGCGTGACTGACGTTCCTGGATGCCTGCGAGCTCTCAAACCGACATGCAGCGGCGAATTCACACTATTAGTGAACGATCCAATCGTTCCCGAGAACGAGGGCCCTTGGCGGGTGTCATTCTCACCGGAGGGAGTCCAGGTTGAGAAGACCTCCGTGGCCGATATTGAGATGCGAACGGGACTCTTCACCCAGGCCCTGCTCGGGCAGCCGTCGCTCGCCGACTTCGCCCGGAACGACCTCATCTGCTGCCGAAATCCACGGGCTCTAGAGTCGGCTCTCGCTCTACTTCCCGCTTTGCCAACCTACTGCACCGACTTCTTCTAATACCGTCAACCCGGAGCGCGGGCGTCCCGCCCGCATCCCGGATCTACCAGCGTCCCGCTGGTTGCTCTCCTTTTTCTCAGACCTTCGGCCATCGCATCCAGCCGACGCGTGGGCAGGCGGGACGCCACTACGCACAGGCCCCGTCCGCCATACGGGGGACTCAGGAGAGGACCATTTTCAAACTCGTGCTTGTCTGACAAGTAGAAGCGTCCGTAGCAGGCCATTCGCCTGCGCGAGACGATCGGTGTGCAACCGGGCGTGGCGGCTGGAAAGCACACCAAAAGGAGCGAGAGATGAACTTGAAAGGAATTACAACGCTGGCTGCATCGGCGGTGTTTGCCGCCGCAGCCGTAGCCCAAGGCGGCATTTCGGTAATAGTAAACGGAACTCCGGTCACCTTCCATGGCGTGGGACCGCAGGAAGTTAACGGTAGGGTTCTCGTCCCCCTGAGAGGCGTTCTAGAGCAAATGGGCGCCTACGTGGACTGGGAACCGGCGGGTCAATTGGTTACCGCCCAGCAAGGTAACACGACCATATCTTTGAGGATCGGATCGAACACCGCGCAGGTCAACAACCGCCCCGTGAGTCTTGACGTACCCGCGGAGATTTTCCGGGGTAACACGCTGGTCCCCTTGCGTTTCATGAGCGAGGCGCTCGGCGCCGACGTTCGATGGGAGCCGAACCAGTATGCGGTTGTCATCAATACGGGCAGCACTTCTGGCGCACGGGGCCAGAACTACAATCCGCCGCCGGAGGCCCAAGCCCACATCGATTCATTGACGTTTGACCGAACTGGATGGGTGTCTGCGGGAAGCCAGATCACCTTCAGGGTTCATGGCACGCCAGGGGGCCGAGCGGCCCTAACAATTCCTGGCGTCGCCTCGGACATTCCAATGGAAGAGGTTTCGCCGGGGGACTACCAACTGACCTGGACGGTCCCCGAGGACCGGAGCCGGATCAACGTCGGCCGATTAGCGCCCAGCGTACGGCTGAATGTCGCCACCAGCGAGAAGACGTTCCAATACACGCCGACTGTAGTCTCGGGCAACGAGCCACCTCCGGTCATCGGGGTTTTAACTCCCGACGATCGAGCGACCGTCACCGTTCGACGCCCGACGATATCGGCTTCGTTCGATGATTCGGTCGGCAGCGGCATCGATCCGCAGAGCATTCGCATGACGGTTGACGGCCGGGATGTAACGCCTGACGCCTCCATCAACTCAAACCAGATTTCCTACACACCGAGCGTTGGATTCTCGCCCGGACGGCACGATGTGCGCGTCACAGCCAGCGACATGTCCGGCAACCAGGTGTCCAAGGCGTGGAGCTTCCGTATTGGGGCTGATGGCGGGCGCATCATTCGATCTTTCAACGTAACCGGCTTGGACAATGCAAGGCCTGGTGACGTTTTGGAGTTCACAATGCTGGCGGCGCCTGGAGGCCAAGCGAGCTTCTCGGTTGGCGACATCATTCATGACAAACCGATGGTTGAGCGAAACCCGGGGCAGTACGTGGGAACGTATACGCTTCGACGGGACGACGATCTAACCGATCAGCCGGTAAGCGCACGGTTTGTTGCTCGTAGCGGCGAGGTCTACACGGTCAACGCCAAGGACCGCGTGGATCTTAACGCACCGCTCGACCCTCCGACCCTTATCTCTCCCAGGACAGATGTGCCGGTTACGAATCCGCTCGTGATCGAAGGCAACGCTCCGCCAGACTCTCGGGTGCAAATCCATGTCGACTACTCCACCGTAGTTGACGGGAACACGAGAATGACTGGCCAAGTGGCCGATCTCGTCGTGGTAGCGGACTCGAACGGCCACTTCGAGACCAACCCCATTGACCTGAGCACCTTCATTCACGGCCGGGGCATTCGGTATGTCGTTACCGCGACCACATTAGGGACGCGAGATCAGAAGTCTGCTCCCACGTCAGTTACGATTTCTCGCTAACCTCCGTACAAGAAAACGGGCGGTCCTCGGCCGCCCGTTTTACTCCTTTGCCATCCTGAGCCATTGAACACGAAGTGCTTGCCCTCAACCGCAGGTTGTCAAACCACCGCCCGTAGGCCGTCTTTATGTCGCGTACCCGCTCCTGTTTTGAGACTAGCAAGTCCCCCGAGCCTGAGGACAATCCGCCGCCTCAAAAAGCATTCAAAACCCATGGGCAGGTTTCCCTTCGATTCGATGACTCGCTCAAGATGACATAAAAGCATCGACAACCGATCACCGAATCAGAGAATCAAGAAAGGTATGCCTCGTGCGACTCCACTTCTACGGCCCCATGCTTTCGCAACACTTGGTCCACCATCTCCCTCATATCCTCGCGAAAAATGGAAACGGCTAGAATCGCTCCACCCTTTTCATGGATCTGCGCATATCGGGCCGCTTCGTCCTGCGGCACTCCTTGCTGCGTTAGAAATCCCGCAAGCCCGCCCGCCAGTGCGCCCGCTCCCGCACCCGTAACCAAGGCAGCCATAGCTGCCGCTAACGTACCTCCACCAATCACAAGGCCCAAGCCGGGAATGAGCATCGTGGCCACCGCGGCCAAAGCGCCAACTCCGAGACCGATGCCGGCCCCGTGCGCGGCTCCTTGGCCCACATCACCAATGGTCGCTCCAGGTTTAATTCGGGTGTCGGTGTCTCGGTAAGCGTCTGCATCGGGATCCACTTTGACGTTCGGCGGAGAATCGTCGCTCACTGCGTTGAAACCGCGCGAAAACGGTTCCGGTTCATTGGATTCGCTCATGTCCAGGTAAGAGCCGCGGGGCTCAGCCGGCTCTTGCATCCCGGCGTTTGGATCACGTTCTGCGGCCGGGTGATGGATATCGGCATCAACGCCTCTCTCAATCCTGGAAACGGACAATTGGCGTAGGCCATTCCCTAAGGGATCGGGACCATGATTGAACTCTGTTCCTTGCATCGGGGTCGTCGGCCGCGTATCCATTAAGTCCACGCTTTGGCCGGATTCAGCGACACCCCCATCCTTCTTGTAGAACAGACTAATCTCGTCCTTGCCAATCCCCATTTGAAGCATCTCGGCCGCCGCAGATTGGGCGTTGCTTGGGTTGGAAAAAGTTGCGTAGAGGGTTTGTGCCATGAGAATGCTCCAGGGCCCAATGCTGTCCGCCTAGCCCCAGTTGGGCTGACTCTTGGCTAGCAGGCGGTGTTCCGTTTTTGGAGAGTATCCGGATGGAGAATTGACTATCGAAAGTCAGTGTGATGTTTTGTCATCCCGAGCGAGTCGGCGAGTCGAGGGACCTGACTGTCATCTCGGAATGCCCTAAAAACACCTCGTCCCTTCCTGTCAGGTCCCTCGGACTCCGGGACTCGCTCGGGATGACAAAAACAAGAAGGCGCTCTACTGCGCCCTATTCATTTCGATCACCTTGGGCGCCGACCGGAACAGATCCTTTAACGCCTCGACATCCAGGTCGTCCAGTCGCTTAAATCGAACGCAGGCAACGCCGATATTCGCTTTCGGCAGTCGCTCTTTAAAGCGATCTGCGCCGAAGCAGTGGATCGAAATGTAGTTCTTCTTACTGCCGAGACAAATCACACAGGTGTCACCCTCGTGGCCGCTTCTGTACTTGTAGTGGTAGGGCCCGTAGCCCAAGATGCCGTGCATCATGACGGGCTCCAAGTCAGGCATGGTCTCTCGGATCTGCTTATCAATCCTCAAGATTTCTGACTTGCGGGGTTCTTCAAGGGCGTTGATGTACTCCTGCGGAGTCTGGGGGGCAGTTACGACCATAACTCTGTTATAGCGTGAACGAGCTGTGGCGTGGGATCCGGCGGAAGACATTTGTCGACTTTGCCAACCGTGACCGCTATGCCACGTGACTCCGTGTCGGTGTAGTCGACGACGCGTTTCGGTTCTTGCTGTCTGTTAAGATAGTTGCGGTCAAAATCGACAAGCTGGGCGATTCAGCCAGCGGTCGTCCGCAACTAATCAAATACGGAATCAGCCAATCGTCCAGACAACGGCGACGAAAATGTCCTGGTTGTTAACCGCATAGCCAACAATTTTGTTGCCAGCGACTCCCGTAGCCAGCGACCACACATAGCCCCCTTTCGGCAGCGAAGCATCAAGGTCGACAAGGCTGCCCGCTGACCCTTTCCACATGCAGGCTCGTCCGAGTTTGGGGTCCTGCTGGGTGTTGTAACTACCCACTTGGATGTTTCCCGATATCGCGTAAGCAGAGGACGAAAAGGCTCCCGCGGGATGCAGATCAATCACGGTCGATCCCTTCCAAAGCAATGCGTGCGTCTGGGGTGCCAACGGATCGGTGGAATCCCCATTTGGAATGCCGTAACCGACGTACCCCAAGGAACCGATCGAGAATGCATCGCTTTCTTGATAACCAGCAGGATTGATATCTTGGAACGTACCGGCGGTGCCGTGCCAAACTCCGGCGTGCTTGACGGTTGGTTGCGCGGCAGGCTTGATGAACCCAACTTGGATCCCAGCGGAGACGTCGTTTAGCACGCCGGCCGATGCTGTGGGCGGCAAGAGGTTCTTGACGCTAGCAGCCGACCCGGTCCATAACAGCGGCAGGGTCGGGCCGCCGAACGCGACTTCTCCAAATCCGACCTGCTGACCATTGTTGACTGCCTTAGCTGCTGAGGAGTAATAGCCCGCCGGATGCAGATCAGTAAACGTGTGCTGGGGGCCCTGGAAAAGTATCGCGTGGTAAGGAAGGTCGTCGTTCGGAGGAATAACGGCGCTCGACGTTAGAGCAAGGCCCACCTCCTGCTGATTGTCCGTATCGAAAAGGTCGGTGTTTGAATATCCGGCTTGCGATAGGACGACAGGAACGGCCGGAGAAGTGAAATAGATTGCCGCCTTTGATGAGTTGTCAGCCTCTATTACCGCGCCAACCTCCTCATATTGTGTCGCGCTCCGGATAAGGGCGCCCAGCGTGCCAGCGGGAATTGCGGTGACCGCGGTCACATTGGTGCCTGCCGCTCCACCGCTTCCTGACCCGCCACAGGTGACGAGGCAAAAAATGACGACCACGCCCGACAAATAGGCAACAATTCTACGCATGATTCTGATTAGACGGCTTCGTCGTGCGTAAAGTCACGAGGTCCGGAATTCCGCCTGCTATCGCCTAGGACGTGGTGTCGAGCATTCCAATCCATGTTAGTTTGAACCCGCGCGGCTTGGATCTTCCTGCAACTTACAACAGAAGGCATTATTCTCTTTCGTGGCAAACGCGGGCGGGTTCGACGCCAACTAAGCTCCTAGATCGAACGAGCTCTATTGTATTGACGCCTCAGTTATTGAGGCCGAAGTACAGGAAGAATGACGCCGTGCCAAGTAATAGGAGCAAGGCGCTCGCCACGCAAAAGATTGCTTCCCTCCGAAATCCCCGTTTGTAAGCGAGGTAGGCGACGATGGGAGCCACGAATGTGGCAACGGGGGCGAATAGGACTACTGTAAAAAGACTTAGCGGGTTATCAAAGAGCGAAGGTATGCCGGCGATGCCAGCAATCGCGATAATGAGGAGCACCACAGCGAGAACCATGGTTGCTAATCGCGGACGCTCGATCGATCCCTTCGCCACAGACGGACCCACTATTAGATTCTAGCCTCACATGCGAGCAAAATGAAGAGCCGAAGGCGGATTGCCTTCGGCCCTTTTGTTTAGAGCTCGTGTCTGACTTACTTCTTAGGAGCGGCTAGCTCTTTTCCTTTCTTGCCGCCGCCACCGTTGTCGTCGCTTCTAGAGAGCCTCTTGAAGATCACCTTCTTGTCGTCGTCTAGCTCGGCAAGGATGTGGTCTCCAGCTTCGAAACGGCTGAGGAGAAGCTCTTCGGCCAACGGGTCTTCGATATAACGCTGGACGGCTCGGCGTAGGGGCCTTGCTCCCAGGTTTGGATCGTAGCCCTCGTCCACCAGCAGGTCCTTCACGCCGGCGCTGAGTTCGATGCTGATGTTCATGGCCTTGGCCTGCTCGTTCACCCGCTTCAGATAAAGCTCTGCAATCTGCAGGATCTCTTCTCGTCGCAAGTGTTGGAACACGATGACCTCGTCTACGCGGTTGAGGAACTCGGGGCGGAAGAGCTTTTTCATCTCGTCCAGCATCTTGTTCTTCATGTTCTCGTAGAGCTTTGGATCGTTGAAGTCTTGGCGCGTATCTCGGAAGCCCAACGGCTTGTCCGACTCGATCGGTCTGACGCCCACGTTGGAGGTCATGATGATCAAGGTGTTTCGGAAGTCCACGGTCCGGCCCTGGCTGTCCGTCAAGTGTCCGTCCTCCATTACTTGCAGGAGGATGTTGAACACTTCTGGGTGCGCTTTCTCGATCTCATCGAGAAGCACCACGCAGTACGGGTTGCGGCGAACCTGTTCCGTGAGCTGGCCGCCCTCTTCATAACCGACGTATCCCGGAGGGGCGCCGACGAGTCGGGAGACCGCGAATCTTTCCATGTACTCGGACATGTCAATCCGGACCATGTTGGATTCTTTCTCGTACAGGTACGCAGCCAAAGCCTTTGCCATTTCCGTCTTTCCGACTCCCGTCGGTCCGAGGAAGATAAACGTGCCCATCGGCCGCTTCGGATCCTTCAGACCAGAACGCGCGCGCCGAATAGCTCTGGAGACCGCGGAGACCGCATCCGACTGGCCGATGATCCGCTGGTGCAGATCCTCTTCCATTCGGAGCAGCTTCTGGCTCTCGGCTTCGACCAGCTTGGTAACCGGAATTCCTGTCCAGCTCTGAACGATGCCGGCAATTTCGGCCTCGCCGACCACCGGTTCTTTCTTTTCAGTGTTGTTCCACACTTCTTCCCTTTCGGCAATTGTTTTGTCGAGCTCCTCGAGCTCAGCCTTCAGGGCGTTCAGGGCGGTGTCATCCACGCTCGCCCGTTTGGACATATGCTCGACCTCGGAGCGCAGTTTGTTAGCGCGCGTTCGGTCTTGCCGTACTTCCACGGGCGGGAGGCTCTGATGGAGCCGGACTCGCGATGCGGCCTCGTCTATGAGGTCGATCGCCTTGTCGGGCAAGCTGCGGTCGCTGATGTAGCGCTGGGAAAGATGCACGGCGGCGTTGATGGCGTCGTCGGTGATTTCCACCTGGTGATGCGCTTCATAGCGCTCGCGCAGGCCCTTCAAAATGTCGATCGCTTCTTCTTCGCTCGGCTCCTTCACCTTGACGGCTTGGAAGCGTCGCTCCAGGGCCGCGTCCCGCTCGATGTATTTGCGGAACTCGTCCTGAGTGGTCGCGCCGATGCACTGGAGTTCTCCACGGGAGAGCGCGGGTTTCATGATGTTGGAAGCGTCGATCGCGCCCTCGGCGGCGCCGGCGCCCACGAGCGTGTGCAGCTCGTCGATGAAGAGGATCACCTGTCCTTCCGACTTGCGGACCTCTTCCATCACTTTTTTCATTCGCTCTTCAAACTCGCCGCGGTACTTGGTGCCCGCCACGAGGCCCGCGAGGTCCAGCGCCACGATCCGCTTATTCTTCAGCAGATCCGGGATATCGCCGCTCACGATTCGAAGCGCGAGCCCTTCCGCGATGGCCGTCTTGCCAACGCCAGGCTCGCCGATCAAACATGGGTTGTTCTTGGTACGGCGGGACAGGATCTGCATGACACGCTCGATCTCTCCCTGTCTGCCGACCACGGGATCCAGGCGACCCTCTCGCGCAAGCTCGGTAAGGTCTCGTCCGAACTCGTCGAGGGTCTGCGTCTTCTGGCCAGTGCCGTTCGAAGTGCGCCCACCGGGCTTCCCGGGTTGCGTCTCATTGTCTTGTAGAGCCATCACTTCGCGGCGTGCCTTTTCCAGTTCAACGCCAAGCTTTGCCAGCACTCTGCCGGCCAGCCCATCGCCTTCCCGAATTAAGCCGAGCAACAAATGCTCGGTGCCGATGTAATTATTGTTGAGATTACGCGCCTCATCGTATGCCAAGTCAATGACGCGCTTTGCCCGAGGGGTCAGCGTCATGTCCTGACTGGGACGCGCGTCGCCGCGCGGAAGCTGTTTTTCGACTTCCGCTCGAATGCGGTTGAGGCTCACTCCGAGCTTCTCAAGCACGCGTGCGGCAACAGAGTCCGACTCACGGACCAAACCAAGCAGAAGGTGCTCAGTGGAGACGTAACCTTCTCCAAACTTCTGGGCCTCCTCTTGTGCATAGAAGACCACCTTCCGCGCTCGCTCAGTAAAGCGTTGCCACATATATTTTTCTTTATCCTTAGCCCCGATTTCGTCCGAAGCTTCGTTTTTCTACGTTTCCAGATGCGTCCCTATTCGGGCCTGCCGCACCATCCTTTTGAGTAGGACGCGACGACCGCACAAAGCGCTTCTGTGAATACGAAGAGTACCCATCAAGGTTGTTTGTTCCCTATATAATTGGCAGGTTTTG
>JANYLD010000349.1 GCA_025363835.1 Armatimonadota bacterium | reverse complement strand
TCCATGACCTTCTGCGATAACGGCTGGGGCGCAAAACTGGGCACTGCTAGCCAGACAGCAGATGGCTGGACCCTGCAAGCGACAGATCCCACGGCTTCGGAACGCTGGGTCGTCATTCCAAATCCTGGAGATTCGTTCGATCGAACGATTACGCCCCACATTGTAGCCATAAAGGTCTCTGGCGGAGGTGGCGGAGGCACGGGGAGCGGTGGTACAAGCATCGTTGTAGGCGGAAAACAGGACGCTACATTCTCGACCCCCGCCCCGATGATGGTTGGCACGACGATGGTCTACTACCAGGTCGAAGAAAAGGATGATGTTACATTGAACCTGCAAGGCGTTGAACCTCTTATGCGAAGTTCGCTTACGTATCTCGACTCGATCCTGCTTTCCCAACAGCTAGTGGCGCAAGTTGACATGGGCGGACTCGCGGATTCGCATGACACGTTCACGTGGAGCGCACCTTCTGGAGGTGCGCCGGTAAGCGACTACAAGATTGCTTACAGACCGCCCTTTGCGACCACGGTTCTGACCGCCGCGAGCAACTCTGCGAGCCAATTGCTTAATGATGCTAATGGGATATCGGTTGGCGACACGATTCACTTCTCGCAAGCAAACCTAGATGCAAAGGTGCTGTCTATATCTTCTACAACGGTCACTCTCGACCGCATTATAACGACGATAGCGAATGAGGGAGTCACGCGAGCGGCAATTTCTTCCGCGCAACCATTTGGCTGGGGACCGCCCTCGACCACTAGCAAGACGATGTCCTGCTATTTCACGAGGCCTGCGGCACTTAATCCCGTCATTGTTTGCGCAGTGCATTCAGGCAAAATGAATTCTTCGCTTTTACTACAAAAAGCGGTTGTCATCGAGCCCCCGACCATCAAGGACAGTTGGGTCGACCCGACCGACCCCAATCAAACGGTGCATCCAGCAGATAAGATGATTGGTCAGCTAGTTATGAGAAACGATAACAAGCAGAATGTGCTGACAGATGTTCATACAACGATAACGACAGGCGCTACCGGTTTAATGCAATCCGTGGCCTCGTCCGCAGGCATGAGTCCAGGCGACCCTCTCTACTTCTCGGCCGAGAATGACTACAGGGTCGTGTCCTCCATCGTTGACGGCGTAACCGTTGCTCTCGACCTGGCCATTGGGACCACCACAGGAGAGGCCGTCGTATCAGGTCCGACTCAGTTCGTCCTGGACGGGGCAACGCACCCTGGGTTCGACACCTGGGGAATATACTATGACACTTGGGTGGAAACTCCTACCAAATATTACAAGGACGGCAAATACGCAAGCAGTCCAATTAATCCAGGCATTTTTCAGTGGGCCCAACTGGTCACCGATACTAGCAGTTGGAGCTGCCAGGCAGCGCCCGGAAACTCGGACGGCCTCACGTACCTGGACGACAGATTTCCGTATCTTGGTAAAAGTTCGCCAAGTGGGAACCTTAACGACCAGGAAACTGCCGGACAGCAGTCGTCGTTGGAGTGGCTGACTTTTGATGACCGGCCGGGTTTCTACGCGTCGAACAGTTTGCACGTTGATACCTTTGCCTCCATCGGTTACTCGATGATTTACCAGAAACAGAGTTTTAACCTCTACAACATGTACTCCGGTCCCCTTAATGGGCAGAAGCTGCCAATCTTTGTTGCTCTAAGAGAAATCCCATGGCGAGCATTTCGTCAAGTCACGCTAGACCCGGCGACCAATAAGTGGGTTCTGGGCAGCGCCGATTCCCAGTTGGTTCCCAGTCAAGAAATTCAAAATCCGGATTTGCCGGGATGGGTGAGAGTAAAAACTTCGCCGCCAAAGTGAGTTGAAAAATGTTAATAATTACTTCGATTCTGATTCTTGCGGGGGTGCCGAGTCGTCACGGGCAGGGCCTCGCGAATTCCAATTGGGCCAAGGCGATGACGACGAGTCCTCGATATCGCGCTTCAATAGCAAGACATCCTGCCACACTGCGTCCAAGCGGAATCAATGTCTCCAGGGTTGGAGGAAGCAGTTCAAGTGCCAAAAATGGTATCTCGATCGTATCTGCAACGCAGTCACCAATCACACCGCAAATGAACGTGAACCGGAGATCCATGTTTAGTGACTGGATGACTGCGCGTGGGGACGCGGGCGGTCTCTTGGCTTCTGGTCATTTGGTTGAAGCGAGAAAGCGCCTAGACAGCTATCTAGAAACTCATAGCAATGATTCAACCATTGCTGTGATAGCCGCGGACATCGCGTTTAGGCGGGGTGACAACGTGGCCGCATATTCGGCAATAGCTCCATTCGTAACTGTCTCCAGTTCGCCTGAGGTGCTCCTCCGAGCATCGCTAGCGGCGGCGCGTTTGGGCGAAGTGTATCCGGGTCAGAAGGAGTACTGCGCGAATCTGGTCATTTTCTATTGCGGAGCATGGAAGGAGGAGGTCGCGAGGGCGCTACCCACTGGCGACGAGACAAAAGATTTAGAAAAGCTAAGCTTGCTAGGCCTCGCAGTTTACGGCAATTCCGACGACGCCGACGAAAGACTCTTTTATGCGCGGCAAGAACTCGCTCTCGATAGGGGCAACCCTGTTGCAGCGACGATCGCTTGGCAGTTCTTGATGGGAGCGGGAAAATACAGGGAGGCGGCTTCCGCCATGAAGGACGCGATGCCGCGTGCTACTGGGGGGATGGCCTATTGGGTAAAGCGCGAGTATGACGATGCGGTTTCGGCAGTGGAGTCCCAGAAGAAACACTGACGGGCTCTCACGTTGCATTGCTTTTTGGCCTAATTAGGGGCTTTAGGGCCAAGCTCGGGACGACGGCTTTCCCTTAGTTTCGTCGCCCGCCCTCGGTCTTTATCCTTCAGTCTCTGGTTTCCTCTGGCCCCTCATAATCTCCCGCCACTTTTCCAGCCGCTCCGCGACGGTCTTCTCGTAGCCCCGGCGGGTGGGCGTGTAGTAGGTGTGGGTCGCGATCGCGTCGGGGAGGTTTTGTTGTTCGACGACCGCATTCTGGAAATCGTGGGCGTATTTGTAGCCTTTACCGTATTCGAGTTCCTTCATGAGCTTGGTGGGAGAGTTTCGCAGGTGGAGAGGGACGGGGTCGTTGCGGGTTCCTTCTACGTCTGCCTTTGCCGCGCCGTAGGCGGTGTAGAGGCTGTTGCTCTTGGGGGCGGTGGCCATGTAGACGGCACACTCAGCGAGTGCGAGAGCGCCTTCGGGCATGCCCATAAAGTGCATGGCTTGCTGGGCCGCCATCGCTATCTGGAGTGCTTGAGGGTCGGCCAGGCCGACATCTTCTACCGCCATGCGGACAAGGCGTCTGGCTAGATACAGAGGGTCTTCGCCGCCTTCAAGCATGCGGACGAGCCAATAGAGAGTTGCGTCGGGGTCGCTGCCTCGGACGGACTTGTGAAGGGCGGAGATTAGGTCGAAATGCATCTCGCCGCCCTTGTCGTAAAGAGCTACGCGTCGCTGGACGGCGCTTTCGACGATGCCGCGCGAGATGTCAAGGCGGTCTTTTCCTTCGGCTTCCGAGACAGCGACCGCGAGTTCGAGCATGTTGAGGGCGGAGCGAGCATCTCCGTTGGCCAAGTTGACGAGGGCGTCCTCCGCTTCTGGCTGGAGATCGATGGCTAGCTTGCCGAGGCCGCGCTCTTCATCGGTGAGGGCAGTGCGGATGACGCGGTGGATCTCGGAGTCGGCCAGGGCGTTTAAAACGAAGACGCGGGAGCGCGAAAGGAGTGCGGAATTGACCTCGAAGGAAGGGTTTTCTGTGGTCGCTCCGACCAGGGTGACCGTCCCGTTTTCGACCACGGGCAGCACGGCGTCTTGCTGGGACTTGTTGAAGCGGTGAATCTCATCGATAAAGAGAAGGGTCCGGCGGCCCTGCTGAAGGGAGCGTTTGGCGGTTTCGACAACGCGGCGGAGGTCGGCCACACCCGCCGAGGTCGCGCTGAGCCGCTCGAAGTCGGCATCAGAGGCATTTGCGACGAGTTCTGCGAGGGTTGTTTTGCCCACGCCAGGAGGTCCCCACAGGACAACCGAACCGAGCTTGCCGGCTTCGGCGGCTTTGCGGAATGCGGCGGCTGGAGACGTAAGGTGCTCTTGGCCGACGAATTCGTCGAAGGTTCTCGGGCGCATTCGGGCGGCCAGGGGCTCATAGGCGGGAGCCTTGAGACCGGGCGGCGGGCCGAATAGATCGTCTTGGTTGTTCATGGGGGACGTAAATGGTAAATCGTAAATCGTAAATCGCCGGAGTTTTCTGTTCCGACTATTGCCTGCGCGCGAATCTACGCTAATAGCCGATCAACTTGCCTCCAGTTTGGCGTCTAACCCTCAACGCGGATACAATTCTAACGACTGTTCCGATTTGGAAGGGATGAATGAGAAAAGTTGTACTTTGCATCGTTGGTTTTGCCTTAGGAGCGCTTTCTTTTGCCCAGTTGCCTGCTGGCTTCACGGACACGCCGGTAGTGACCGGCCTAAGCCAACCGGACGCTATGGCCTTTGCGCCGGATGGGCGGATCTTTGTGGCGCAGAAGACGGGTGCGATTAAGGTTGTCGTGGGTGGACAGGTGGTTTCTACCTTTACTACGATCAATACCGACACCTTTGACGAGCGTGGCGTTCTTGGGCTGGCGTTTGATCCCGACTTTTCAAATCACCCTTACCTGTACGTGTATTACACGACGAATGCAAACAGCCTAAACCCACCGCCTTCTCCCAAGAATAGAGTGAGCCGGTTCACTGTAAATGGCAATGTCGCTGTAAACGGGAGTGAGGTTATTTTGCTCGACGATATCGCGTCGGATGCGGGGAACCACAACGCAGGATGTCTCCGATTTGCGCCCGATGGCACGCTTTACATCTCGACCGGGGACGGAGGCCAGTTTCACACGAACAGCCAGAACTTGACGAACCTTTCCGGCAAGATTTTGCGGATCAACAAAGACGGGTCGATTCCGAACACGAACCCATTTTTCGGGAGTTTGAGTGACCGGAACGAGATCTTTGTATACGGCCTCCGAAACCCCTTCCGGTTTAGCTTTAGACCGGGGACCAGCACCCTGTACATAGGCGACGTTGGCGAGAACACTTGGGAAGAGGTCAACGTCGGCGTCCCTGGCGGCAACTACGGCTGGAACACTTATGAGGGCCCGACGAACGTAGCCGGCTTTATCAGCCCTGCTTTTTACTACATGCACACAAATACGCAGAGCGCAGCGATCGTCGGCGGGCTATTTATGGCAGGGAAGAGGTTCGCCCCTCCTTATGATGGGAGTTACTTTTACGGGGACTACATTCGCAACGTGATCCGACGCGTGGTGTTCAACTCTAGCAACGTCTATGTGGCGGATTTTGGCTTTACGAACGCCAACACACCGGTCGACTTTGCCGAAGGACCGGACGGCGCCCTCTATTACGTAAGCATCAATCAAGGTTCGGTCCGGCGCATCGTTTACAAAGCGACGTTGAACGGCCTGTCCTTGAGCCCGACGACGGTAACGGGAGGGAACAGTTCGGCAGCTACAGTCTCGCTGGATAATCCTGCGCCTGCGGCGGGGGCGTTGATTGCGCTGTCCAGTACGGCTGGGGCTACGGTGCCTTCCTCCGTTCGAATTCCTGGAGGGGCAACGTCGGTGCAATTTCCTGTGACGACGGCGACGAGATCGGATTCCGGCTCAGCGACGATTACTGCGACTCGCATTGGGGTCACGTTGCACGCGGTTCTGACGATTAACCCCGGGGGCGCCAATGCGACGTTCGTTTCTCAAAGCGTCCCGACTTCGATGCTGGCTGGTCACACCTATGCGGTCTCGGTGACGATGCACAACTCAGGTGGCACGACGTGGACTTATGCAGGTGGCTACCGTTTGCTGTCCTACAACCCCTCTGGGAATAAGACTTGGGGCTTCGATCGGATGTACATCGCCTCCGGTACGAGTGTCACGCCGGGAAGCGACTACACGTTCATGGCGACAGTGACCGCGCCTTTGACTCCCGGAAGGTACAACTTCCAGTGTCGGATGCTGCTGAACGGGATTGGCACGTTTGGGCAGCCGAGCGCAAATGTGGTGGTGAGCGTGAGCTGAGATTCGGGACTCAGGATCGCTCGACTTTTGATTGCCGATTGCTCGATTAGGAAGATGCAGGTTGCGAAGTACGCACACTTGGTCAGAATTGAATCCTGAATCCTGAATCCTGAATCTCCCAATCGAGCAATCCTGAGTCCCGAATCGACTGTCGCAACTTCGCGTATTCTAAAGCGAATGAGTAGCCGTTCTTTTGCCGTCGATCCGAAGATCGAGGATTATGTTGATGCTGTTAATGCTCCTGAGCCGGAGTTGCTCGGCCGGTTGAGGAAGGAGACTTCTGAGATGCCGCGCGCTCAAATGCAAATCGGAGCCGCCCAGGGCCAGTTTATGGCGATGCTGGCCAAGCTGATCGGTGCCAAGCGGTATTTGGAGATTGGGGTGTTTACCGGCTATTCCTCCACAGTAGTGGCGATGGCGTTGCCAGCGGACGGGCAGGTTGTGGCCTGCGACGTCAGCGAGGAGTTCACCTCGGTTGCACGTCGCTATTGGAAGGAAGCGGGCCTGGATTCTAAAATCGATCTTCGGTTGGCGCCTGCCCAGGACACGTTGGACGAATTGATCTCTAGTGGGCAGAGCGGGTCGTTCGACATGGCCTTCATCGATGCCGACAAGATCAATGTCGTCGCCTATCTTGAGCGCTGCATGAAGCTTGTTCGGAAAAACGGTTTGATCTTGATCGATAACGTCTTGTGGAGCGGTCGCGTTGCTGATCCGGCTGCTAGTGATGAGGACACGATGGTGTTAAAAGCTTTTAACCCGACATTACGAGAGCGCTCTGACATCGATGTCTTGATGCTTCCGATCGCGGACGGTATCACTGTGATTCGGAAGAGGTAAGGGGCTCTCGGGATCTGGGCTCTCGGGATCTGGGCTCTGGGCTCTGGGCTTTTAAACCAAAGGCTGCGGTGTTCGCCTCCATCCCCGCTTCGCGGTACTTCCCCCACAGGTGGGGAAGACTCTTTGCGCGCTCAATACCTTGGGGCGTCGAATGTGGCGGATTGGGTGGCTCCGAATTGGTCGGCCACAGCTTCGACGAGGGGGGATTCCACTTGACCCGGCACCAGGCCGATGGCCATGAGGGCTTGGCCGGCGTCGAGGGCTTTTAGGTAGCCGTTCGCGGTTTCCTCAGCGACGCCTTCTTCCCTGAAGTGCTTCATCATTTCTTGAGTGTCGTCGGTGGAATCACCATCGCCGTAGTCGAGAGCGGCGGTGGCGAGGGAGCCTCCTCCCATGACCATTCCAAACCCTGGAACGTCGATTGCGTCCAAGCTGCGATCGATGTCGTCAATCGGCAGGTTGCGCGGCATGCTTTGAACTCCACGGGGGCCCGCTGCGGTGTCAAAGCCGGTGTTTGAGGCGATATTGAGCTCGTGAAAGTCTTTTTCTTCCTCGGTGTTGCCGTCCTCCGGTTCTGCCAGCCATTGAGAGTCGTCGCTCTCGTCCACGGTTGCTGCGGACGCGTCTGAAGTTGCGGTGCTGATGCCGCCGCCGACCGTCGACTCGACTACCGCGTACCCGGTTGGCATTTCATTCCGGTTTGCATTCGGATTGTCGATGACCGGGTCGTCGTCTCTACCCACGAAGTCTGTTGCGTCCGCCATGGGCTGCTCTGCGCTTTGGTCTGCGGTGGGCGCTTTGCCGAAGGCGGCCTGGCTACCTCTTGCGACGAGGCTGATGTCGTCAGTGGGAACACCTTGATTGATGAGGGCCATGGCGGCAAGGCGGGCTTTGGCGGGATCTTGGAAAACTGCGTAGAAGGTTGACATCTCAGTAACACCGCCGTTCGTTCACGGCTACGCGGGTTTGACTTACGCGCTTGCTGCTGAGTTCTTTTGTAAATGAGATGATGATAAGTGGGAAGAGGAGGACGACGCTGTGATCCCCGGGATCACGCAAGCCTTCACGCCCTCACATCTCCACATCATCCACACACAGCCCTCGCGAGAATTACAGGTTTTTGGGCTAAATCTGCATGAGCAGCGTCAAAGCAAGCTAGCGGCCGTTGAATTGCATCGAACCAAAGTGTGGTCAATTTGCGACTTTACGGAAAGCAGGCTATAGCGAACGGCTGCTAACGCCCGATTAGTTCATTAAGGTCAATGGAGATCGATAGAGAAATTGGATAACGAGAAGGACTGTTGTAGGCGAGCTGGCTTTGCAAAGGTGGCTCTCGCGTTCTTGACGGGAGCCAGTGTGGCCGCGACTGCGATTATTGTCGCCAAGCAAGTGCGGCAAGCAATTTCGCCGAGTGCCGATCAGTTGCTTAAGAAGTGCAGTCGAGCTGCGGAAGCCCTGGACAGTCAAATTCAGACCCCTGCTTATTGAGCGCTCGCATTTCAACGCCTTCTGGGCGATAGATCCCGGGCACCGATCCTCGCTGTTTGCTGCCTATTTTCGGGGAGTGGTAATTTCGGCCAGTTTGTCGCTCAGCATCGCAACAATGTTTTCGAGCACGCCTTCTGTGGCCTGCATGCAGAACTCCATCTCGAACGTGAGGTCTCCCGTGGTGGATGGAGTTTGGAGGAGGAGGGCGGCGGGGCCAAAGATAGTTAGTCTTTGGGCTCCTTCTACTGTCTCCAGCCGGCCGTTGGGGCCCGGTGTTAGCTGAGCCGGCGTTTCTGCCCCGTTTTGGCGCCAGATTGCTTTTCGGACCCACATTTCGCACGGCATGTGATAGGGGGCGACTTGGAGGGGTGTGTTGGGTGGGGCGGGGACTTCGATGTTCACGGTCTGCCAGGTGCCGGAAGGGCTGAACATCTTGTCGGCTTGCTTGGTTTGGCCGCCTTCCATCCAGAAGAACATCACGGGGGCGTCGGGCGGGAGCGGTGGGCGGATCATTCGGGTGAGGCGGGTGAATTCCTTGTAGAGGTCGTCGATTTCCTGGTCGAAAGCGCCCTTCCGGAGGGCAGCAGGGTCATTGGACGCGCTGATACAGATTGAGTAGGTTTTGGAGACTACGGGAGGGAAACCTTTGATGTCGCTAAGGTCTTCCACCTGTTCCGTTTCTCTTGGCGTCATTCCGCCCTCCATGATCTGCGCGGCTACAGCGTCTAAATCCTTTGAAAAGTGGTCGACGGTCGTGACGACAACATCTTCGCCACGAGTTTCGCGGAGGGCTGTAAGTGTGTAGAAGAGCCAGGAACCGAGGGAACGAATTTGAGGGTAGGCGGCGGATGCTGTGACATTTTCGAAGCTGGGCGGCTTTCTTACGCAGATGACGTAGCGCGGACTTATCCCGAGGTCTGCAAAGAGTCTCTTGTAGACCTGAAGCAATGAGCTGATCGCGGGATCATTCAGGGCCCACTTGGTGTGGTCCGAACTGAGCTTGGCAAGAAAGGCCTTCAGATCTTGGGCGGCTAGCTTGGCCAGAGGAAGGGATTCCCATTCCTCTGGGATTGGATCCACATTTTCGCGGCTCATTCCGAGAGCATCCAGGCACTTGTTGTTTACAACGACAACCTCGTCCGGAATCTCGAACCCCGACGAAACGAGCTTTTCGGCCACCAGTTTAGCGCCACTGAGCGGTGGGCCGAGAAGCACGAACGACTTTTCTAGCGCGGCTATCTGCTTCCCTCCCTGCCGACGCCGCTTCTCATTTCTTGGTCGATGCGATTGCCAATCATGGCGATGATGCTGGCGAGAGCAATTTGACCGGATTGCATGAAGAATTCCATCTCGAATTCGTAGGGACCAGACTCTGACGGGGTTGTGGTGCTAAGAGGTTTGGGACCGAAGAGGGCTAGGCGGTTCATCGTCGGCATCTCTTCGAGAACTCCCCCCGGACCGGCTTGCAAGGTTGCCGGGCGCTCTTGACCTGCGAAGTGCCATGAAGCCTTCTTGATCCAGAGGCGGCATGGCTCGCTATAGGGTTCGATGTTAACCTTCGTATTGGGGGGAGCGTCAATGTGCCAACGCACCGTTTGCATGTATCCGGTCGGAACGATCGGGGGCTCATCGGAAGTTAGTCCGGATGGCGCCTGCCAGGTCAACATCGCGTGGCTCGGAACTCGCTCCACCGGTTGGATCATCTCTCTTGTCAGCATCCATTCGTCCCAAAGCTCGTCGATTTCTTGGTCGAATGCACCTCCGTTTAGGCCTGCGTTGTCGAGGTCGGCTCGGAGGCAGAGGTCGTAGGTGCGGACGAGGAGGGAGGGCCAGCCTTGGGTGTCCTCGCCGGGCTTGAATTTGCTGTGGCTGAGTTGGGGTTTGACGAGGGCTACCGCGGCCTCCATTTGTTCTGAGCTTGGTTCCCAGGGGAGGAGATCATTCGCAATTCTTTCCAAGTATGCGCGTGGATCTTGTAGATATCTCTCGTAGATGAGGATTTGGCGGGGGCAGCCTTGGGTTTCCTTGAGGGAGGAGAGCATGTAGGAGAGGATCATGCCGAGCATGCGCTCTTCGAACTCGCTGAAGCCTTCTCCTTTTGAGAGTGCACCCTGATTTCCGTCGGCGGCGAAGCGTTTGATCATGGAGGCGAGGACCGATCTTGGGTGGCGAACGACGAAGAGGTATCGGCCTTCTGTTCCTTCTGCTTGTAGTGCCTGTTTGTAGAGGGGAAGGAGCATGCTCGTGGCCGGTTCCTTCCAGCCCCAGCGTGTTTGCCCTGTGAAGTTCTTGGTCAGAAGGGCTCGGATTTCTTGGGTCATCGCGACGAGGAACGGCATGTCTTGCCAGTTGGGCGGGAGCCAGGTGGCTGCGTAGTAGTTCATCCGGAATGCCATGAGGAGGCGCTCGTGAAGCGTCATCATGTCTCGCAGCTCCCAATGGCCATCTGGGTTGAACTCGTCGGCAGGGAAGAGAGCTTGCTCGGAGCCCATGTAGAGGCCGAGCTTCACGAGGGCGCCAGCAACCGAAGAGGTCCCGCTGCGGTACACGCCGAGGATTACGATGGGTTCGCCGGTCAAGCTCATGGTTGGATGCGAGATTCGGATACGGAATGCGAGATCAGGATTCAGGATTCAGGATCCAGGATACAGGATGTTGTGGGAAAGGAGGAAGGATAGGATGAAGGCGCAGGCGGGTGCAGGAAACCTTACCGATTAAAGAGACAACCCAAAGTGACTGATTCTGGACTCAGTATCGTGCGAAACGCGGAAAGGGCTGATCTTCTTGAGGGGAGTGCGGGCCGTTACTTCGCAGGCTTCCAATCGACGGCCCCATCGACGATCAGGTCGATGCGGTCCATGATTCTGTGGAGGCCTGGCGGGCCCTTGAAGTCGTCCTCATAGATGACATTGGATCCTTCGAGTCTATTGATTTTGAGGGTGTGAGTGGGGATGTCTTCGGCCGGAAAGGGGTAGCGGTCTTTAAACGAATCCACCCCTTCATTCAGCACAAGATGCACAAGGGAACTGAAGTCTCGCGGGTCGAATGCGGCCGTCCACGAGCCGACATGTTTGACAAACCCGCTGCCGTTGTAGGCGAGAGTGCCATCAGGGCGAAGAGTGACGTTGTAGACCGGGCAAGTGCCGTAGCAAGGAGTCCGCTGGAGTTGCACTGACGTCACCTTTTGGAATTCGGGTCGGATTACCGGCCGCGGCTCCCATGCCATGCTTCCATCGGCTGCTCTCTTCCAATACAGCCGATAACCGCCTTTCGAGCCTCCATGGGGCGTGAAACCGCGAATACCGTCAACGTAGAGCTTGTTTGGATCGATATTCAAGCGGCCCTCCTCATCGGTCCTCTCGCCGGTAAGCCCCTCATGGCCGCGGAGGCCCAACAACACAAACTCATTTCGGTAAGGCTTGCCATCCGTGTCGAGCAGTTGTGCCTTTCCAATAATCCCTGGGCCGCTGTAATGTCGCGCCTGGGCAAAAATGGGAAAGGCTATCGCGGCGATCAGGAGGAGGCCGACGAAACATCCAACGGCGATGAGGGCATTACGCCACTTCATATCGCTATTATCCGTCAGGTTGCCCCGAGATTGGCGACTAATTGGAGTCGCCTGGAGGGCCATCGTTCTTTGAAGTTTCTTTCGGAGGAGCTGAGATTTGGGTCCAATTGGAGGCTCCCGCCACCACCTTCAGGATCGCAGTCCTCGCCGCGCCAACTGGGTAAGGAGCGGTCACTCCGTATTCGGAGACCGACTTGAAGCCGGTCTTAGTGCGGACGGTAACTTTTTGAGTCGCCAAATCCGTCGCATTCTGGGTGTACTCATCGTCGAGCGACTGGAAGTCGTTCTTATTGAGGAAATTGACGAGACCCGCAAAATCGGCCGGGGTGAACGTTGCGGTCCACTTTCCTAAATGGCTAACGTATTCACCGCCGTCATACTCCAAGGTCCCGTCCGGGTGAAGGACGACGACGTCGGCCGGGCATTCTCCATAACACGCACCTCGCTCTAGCTGGATGGAGACCACGTCGTCCAACCTATAGATTTTTGGCTTGGCAAGCGTCTGGAGTGGTGGCAATCCTGGAGCGTTATCCGCGAGAATTGCCGAGCCTCTCATTAAAGCGAGCGAATACAAGACGACGCCGAGTGCGAGACAGCCGACAAGTAGAAGAAGCCCTAGAAACACTTTGCGCCGCGCCATGCAAGCCATTATCAGCCAGAAACTTGCGTTCTGTTGGCTTGGGGTGTCCGTAAGACGCTGGGGGCCATCCTTGGCCCCGATTTCAAGGACGTCCTGTCCCGAGCGCTCCTTAAATGTACAACTTGGCAAGAACCCCGTATTTTCATGGATTTCCACGCACTGACGTCGGGCGCTGTTGGGTGGCTCCGGTAGACGAGTCTCTACAGCCGCCTGCTCGACTATGGCCAGGAGAAGGCCGCCTGCCGGACTGTCCACATCTTTTCCCCAGAGGTCTTTGCCATCTGTTTAGCGAAACCGACCCCTTCTTCGGTCACCGTTGTGTTTCCGATAATCGTTATTATGAAGTTTTCTGCAGGAGAAGGGGTGTAGGGCTCGTTTGAATCTGATTTTGCATCTCGGCGTGCTTCTTGGGGCCGTTGAGGGCCGACCAGATTAAGTAGGCTGCGAACGCGAGAGTTGTAATTACCAGAGCGACTGTTCTGTATGGTGAATTTCTGCGGCGACGCACAGGCTTTATTATGAGGGCTCGGAGCTTCAGGATTTGGGCTTAGGTTCGGGCTTTGATCCAGGCTGTGACGAGATCGACGAATCCGGGAGCGTTTCTGGGCCAAGACTTGCCGGGAGCTGGTTGAATGCGAATCGTGTGATCGGCCCCTGGGAAGATGTGGACGGTGTAGTTCTTGTTTCCGGCTGCTTTTAGGGCCTCAGAGATGTGCATTGAGGACTCGGGAACCGGCATGAGCGCGTCCTTCTGCCCGTAAATGAGCAGGACAGGAACTTTGACCTTCCGCCAAAGAGGAATGGCATCGAAGTTTGCTATTCGGGGATAGAGTGACCACCAAGGGTCATCGGCCTGAGGGATGGAGAGCCACGTGAACCACTCCTTGCCCTCAAAAGGCTTGATCTCAGCTAGAAATTTGTCTTTGCCCTTGCCGGATCGAATCGTTTCGACAAACTGCCTGTAGACGGAAAAGGCCTTGTGCTGATCGGCGACCGAGAAACCGGAAGTGTCCAGCGCGTTCTTCACACGATAGAGATCCTGGAGGTACTGGGGGCCGATGGCTGCAGCGGCTCC
>JANYLD010000341.1 GCA_025363835.1 Armatimonadota bacterium | reverse complement strand
CTCGCGGTGGCCAGGTTTGACTGCCCTGGTCGAGCCGGCTTTACGAGCGAACTCCTGGATGTACTCTTGAAGCTCGCGAGCGAGCACGTCCGCTTCGAGGGCCCGGCTATCCGTTGGCATCGGTTCTATTGTGCACTCCCGCGCACCGCGTCATAATAGGACCGAGTTTCCGGGCACTCATTTATGGCCGCCCGTGTTAATCCCCACGGTGAGCGCACTCTTAACCCCCGAAGGCTACGACGACGCCGAAGTCATCGTCAAAAGCATCCAGAATGCGTCTGACCGCGGCCCTTCCATGCTGGAAGAGCTGAAGGAGCTTTGGAACTATCGCGCCTTGCTGATGAGCATGGTGCGGCGAGAGCTCAACATTCGCTACAAGAACTCGGTGCTTGGCTTCCTCTGGTCGTTCATCAACCCGCTTGTCACCGTCGTCGTCATGACCTTTGTTTTCAAGACGATCATGAGGAACGACACGCCGAATTTCAGCGCGTACGTGCTCGCCGGGTATCTGCCGTTCACCTTTTTTCAGATGGGCCTGATGGACTCAGCCCAATCCATTATTGGCGCCCTCCCACTCATTCGGAAGGTTTATTTCCCGCGAGAGATTCTTCCCCTTTCCCTCGTCATCGCTAACTTCGTCCATCTCCTGCTTGCGATGGGCATGTTCTTCCTGTACTTGGCCTTCATTTACATCACAAACCCAGCGGAGTCGCCCTTCCGCATGACGGCAATGTATCTGCCGTTCCTGCTTATCCTGAACTTTTGCCTTGTGACCGGTTTCAGCCTGTTGATTAGCGCGCTGAACGTCTTTTACGAAGATGTGAAATACCTGGTCGGCATCATCACTTACCTCCTTTTCTTTATGTGCCCAGTCATGTATTTCTCCGAAAAGATCTACTACTCCTTGGGCGCAAAGGGCTACTACCTTTACTTTTTGAATCCGGTGGCGACGATGGTCAATGCATACCGGAAGATCTTGCTTGCACCGCAGCCTCAAATCACCAAAGAAGGCTTCGATAAACTGGGCCATAAGATTCCCGATATGGTCCAAGCCGCGGTACCCCTCAGCATGAGAGAGATGCTGTTGACCTCTGCAATTTCACTCTTCATCCTCTGGTACGGATACCGCGTCTTCAACAAGTTGAAATGGCGATTTGTGGAGCGCGTTTGAACGAGGTCGAAGCACCGAAAATCCGCATCACCGATCTGCACAAGAGCTTCGTGCTGCACGACGTGCACATCGGAACTTTGAAGTCGTGGCTCTTACGAATTGGCCAAAAAGCCAAGCCGAAAAGACAGGTCAAGCACGTTCTCCGGGGAATTTCCTTTGACGTGAAACGGCGTGAATGTGTAGCGATAGTCGGCCGCAACGGCGCCGGCAAGAGCACCATGCTTAGCATAGTGGCCAAGGTGTACCGTCCCACGAGCGGCTCCGTCGAGATCAACGGCCGGGTTGCCCCCTTACTGGAGTTGGGCTCCGGATTCCACCCCGACCTCACGGGGCTCGAGAACGTCTACTTTAACGCAATGCTTCTGGGCCTGACAGAGGACCAGATCAAGGAGCGGTTGGACGAAATCGTTGACTTCGCCGAGATTCGGGAGTACATCGAGGAGCCGATTCGAACTTACTCAAGCGGAATGATCGCACGACTCGGCTTTGCCGTTGCAAGTCACGTCGACGCTGAAATATTGATCGTCGATGAGTCTCTTGCCGTGGGGGACTTCCAATTCGTTCAGAAGTGCTACGCCCACATTCGCCGTTTCCAAATGCGCGGCGGCACCATCCTGTTTGTCTCGCACTCCTCAAGCTCCATCAAAGACATCGCGACGCGCTGCTTATGGGTCGAACAAGGGGTCGTCAAGATGGACGGCAACCCCGACGAAGTGATTAAAGAATATCAAAGCAACGCTCCCTCACCGGAAAGCGCCGCCAACTGACGAATTGGGCAGATTGCTGAGGGCCGAGGGCTGAGCGCTGATCGCTGATCGCTGATCGCTGATCGCTGATCGCTGACTACCTTCCTGCTTCCACCTTCCTCCTTCGGCCTTCCTCCTTCATCCTTCCTCCTTCATCCTTCATCCTTCATCCTTCCGCCTTCCTTCCGCCTTCGCAAAAAACCGCCTGTGCTAAAATCATCCGTTCGCCCCGTTGAAATGAGTCAGCGTTTTGCTGCCTCAGGGGACCCTTTTAGAAAGGTGAAGGATAGCTTAGTGAGCACTGTTTTAGAATCATCAACCCTCATCGCCCCTTACGGCGGCAAACTCGTCGGTCTCCGCGTCCCAGAGCCCGAGCGCACCGCTCTGATTGATAAGGCGAAGAGCCTTCCTTCCGTCCAGCTCACCCCCCGCACCATGTGCGACCTCGAGCTGCTCGCCGTTGGCGCGTTCTCCCCGCTCGACCGCTTTATGGGAAAGGCCGACTACGAGAGCGTGAAGAAGGACATGCGCCTCGCCAATGGCACCCTCTGGCCGATGCCGATCATGCTCCCGGTCGCCGACGAGAATGCCTACAAAATTGGCGATGAAGTTGTCCTCCGCAGCACCACGAACGCTATGCTCGCGATCATGAAGATCGAGGAGATCTGGACGTACGACGCCGCGGCTGAGCAGCAGGCTGTTCTCGGCACAACGGACCAAGCGCATCCCTTGGTTTCCGAGATGACGCGGTGGGGAAAGGCTTATGCCAGCGGCCCTCTCCAGGTGCTCAATCTGCCCACGTACTACGACTTCGTCGAGCTTCGCCGCACGCCCATCGAGGTTCGTGAAGCGCTCGCTAAGATGGGCAACCACAACGTGGTCGCCTTCCAGACCCGCAACCCGCTCCACCGAGCCCATGAAGAACTGACCAAGCGAGCCCAGAAAGAAGTTGGTGGCTCACTCATCATCCACCCGGTCGTCGGCGTCACCAAGCCGGGGGACGTCGACCACTTCACTCGCGTCCGTGCCTACAAGGCGCTGGTGGAGCACCATTACGATCCGCACACCACCATGCTCAGCCTTCTCCCGCTTGCCATGCGCATGGCCGGCCCGCGGGAGGCCGTGTGGCACGCCCTGATTCGCCGCAACTACGGCGTCACTCATTTCATCGTCGGCCGAGACCACGCCGGTCCCGGAAAGGACTCCACGGGCAAGCCGTTTTATGGTCCCTACGAAGCGCAGGACCTCGTTAAGAAGGTCGCCGATGAGATCGGCGTTAAGCCTGTTCCGTTTTATCAAATGGTTTATCTTCCTGGAGAGGACCGGTACGAGGAAGTTGAAAAGGTTCCCGCCGGAGTTCAGACGAAGGACATCTCTGGCACCCAGGTGCGAGACGACTATTTGGCTGCCGGGAACCTTCTCCCCGAATGGTTCACACGGCCCGAGGTAGCCAAGGTGCTTGCAGAGGCCTATCCCGCCCGAGCCCACCAGGGCTTCTGCCTCTGGTTCACCGGCCTTCCTAGCGCCGGAAAGTCCACGATCGCCGACATCGTCGCGTTGATGCTTATGGAGTACGGCCGCCAGGTCACCGTCCTTG
>JANYLD010000338.1 GCA_025363835.1 Armatimonadota bacterium | reverse complement strand
GGGGCTGACCGGAGCTGCCGTGATCGCGAGCTATGACCCACATAACTCAAGCAGTTACCGGAACGCGGCTTTTGCGATGCTGGTCGCGCAGATGATCGATTTGAAGTTCAGCCGGAACGATGAGTCACAGGCGGACCACCTCGGGACCATCTTTATGTCGCAGGCAGGTTATGACCCGCGGGCCATGGTTGGGGTGATGGAGGTATTGAAGAAGGCTTCCGAAGGTGGGCATACGCCGGAGTTCTTTTCCACTCATCCTGATCCGGGGAATCGAGAACAGGCCATCCAAGCCGAGATCAAGCAGCTTTATCCAAATGGGGTGCCGGCGGGGATGAAGGCTTGAGTGTTGAGTGTTGAGTGTTGAGTGTTGAGTGTTGAGTAGGTCCTGTAGGTCAAAGTAGGTCCTGTAGGTATTTGAATGGCAAGCGGCTGAATAAATTGCGGCCTGACCTGGACTGGCGGCCTCTGAGGGCCCCGGAACCCCCATCCCCAGCCCTTCCCCCTCTCCCGGCACGAACATCCGGGACAAGGGGAAGGGGGTCGGATTAGCTTTTTGTGGCTGGGCTTAACAGGAATTTTTGGAGGAACAGGACGGTGGCGTACATTTGGAAGTCTCGGTTGTTCTTCTTGGCGAAGCCGTGGCCTTCGTCTTTGGCGACGAGGTACCAGGTGTTGGGGTTTGTGGATTTGATTTTGTCTTTGAAGCCGGAGGCCTCGGTGATGGGGACTCGGGGATCGTTTTGGCCGGCGATGATGAAGATTGGTTTGGTGATCTCGGAGGCGTGATTGATGGGGGCGATGCTCTCTAAGACGGCGCGGACTTTCGGATCCCTCTCGTCTCCGTATTCGACGCGGCGAAGGTCGCGGCGGTAGCCGGAGGTGTTTTCTAGGAAGGTGACGAGGTTGGTCATTCCGACCACGGGGAGAGAGCAGGCGATCCGGTCGGCGTAAGCGTAAGAGATCGCGTAGGTCATGTGGCCGCCGTAGCTGCCGCCGGTGACGAAGATTTTGCTAGCGTCCAAATTGGGCTGAGTCTTGATCCAATCAAGGAGGGCGCCAATGTCTTTGTAGGTATCGCCCCTGAGGACGCCGTTATCGAGCTTCGCGTAGGTTTTGCCGAAACCGGTCGAGCCGCGGACATTGGGCTCGATTAAGGCGATGCCCATTTCGTTGAGGAAATAGTTGTATCGGCCTTCGAATGTAGGCCTCGATTCACCCTCTGGCCCGCCGTGGATGTCGATCATGACGGGTCTGGCACCTGAGAATTTGGTGGGTGGCATGGTGAGCCAGCCACTGATCTCCTTGCCGTCGAATGACTTCCACTTGACCAGCTGCTGAGCTTGAAAGCCTTCCGCGTTGAGGCCGCCGGTCTCGCTGAAGGTCCAGCGGGTGAGCCTGCTGGTCTTCGTGTCATAGGAGAAGGCGTCGTTTGAGGACTTGGCGGAGTTCATTCCGAAGGCGAGGTTATGGTCGTCGTTGTTCCAGCGAACGTCGCTGATCACCCCGACGGGAATCCCGGAAAGCCTGCGGTATTTGTTGGATTTCGAGTCCAGGGTGTAGAGGTCGCTCATTCCGTTGTCGTTGACCACGAACGCGAGCTGCGTTCGGTCGTTGGAGAGCTGCACGCTTTCAACATCCCATGGGATGTTGGCAGTGAGCGAGACCGTTTTGCCGGATGCGAGATCCATTTCTCTGAGTTCGGCGAATTCGGATCCCTGGTCGCTGGTGAAGTAGATGTGCTTGCCGTCTTTGCCGAAGGCGGCGGAGTTGTAGGCGATTTGGTCTCCCGAGGAACGAGATAGCTCACGAAGTTGACCCGTCTTCATGTCGGTCAAGAAGAGATGGCTTTCGTTGACGGAGACGCTATTGATCAGCAGGGCGGTTGATCCGTCGTCGGCCACGTCTGAAGGCGCCCAACCTCCGCCTTGGAGCTGAGCGACCATGTGGTCAGTTGTGGGACTCTCAATGTCGACGGCATAGAGGTCGGTGTCGTTTCCCGTTCGCCGGGTGGAGCAATAGACGAGGGTTTTGCCATCGGGAGCGATGAGGCCGTCCGTGTTTCGCGACTTGCCGTCAGTAAGGAGGGTTGAGTTGCCAGTAGCGAGGTCGTAGCGGTAGTACTGGAAGAACTCGTTGCCGCCGACATCCTTATGAAATACGAACCAGTTGGGGTTCTTGGGGCCGTAGAAGGCGCCGCCGATGCTGTCCGGAAAGAAGGTGAGCTGATGCCGGTCGCCATCAGGCATGGCTACGGAGTGGACTTGGGTTGTGTTGCCGAAGCGGGTGAGGATGAGCATCTCGCGCTTCGTTGGGTTCCACCCAGCGAAGCCTGCGCTCCGAAATTCCGTGTAACGACCGACGGAATCGACGACGGATTGGGGGATCGGAGGGATGCCTTCGGCGATGAGGTTGTCGGGGACCGGGATGGTTTGTTGGGCTTGGGTAAGGGCGGTTAGGCAGAGGAGGGCGAGGGTGATGTAGTGGCGCGTTGGCATTCTTGGGCTCCGGTTCGATTTTTACGATACCGTGTCGGTGCTGGGTGGTGAGTGGTGGACAGTGGGTTTGGTGTTGGCCCTAGGATGTGAAGTAGGTCAAGTAGGTCTATTAGGTCTTGTAAGGCCGGAAAGTGCTCATGCGGTGCGCGCCCCCATCCCCCTTCGGGTACTTCCCCCACAGGTGGGGGAAGATTCGTGTGCCTGGGACTGGGGTGGGACGGCAGGTACAATTTTGGTTCGGCTGGACCCCTCACCAGGCCGTTTTTAAGCGATGACCGAGCCTGAAAATCATGCTACTGAGCCTCGCAGCCTCACGGCTAGCGCGCCCACGGTGGTTTCGTCGCTTATCGATGATATTTCCTCGCTTTCGATGCCTTCGGAGCAACCTGAAACTATGCCCAGTGATAACTTTGATTATGATGTCGTCGTCATCGGCGCCGGTCCCGGCGGCTACGTTGCTGCCATTCGTGCGGCTCAGCTTGGCGGGAAGGTGGCTTGCGTCGAGAAGGAGTATCTCGGCGGGACTTGTTTGAACTGGGGTTGTATCCCGAGCAAGGCGATGATCGCCTCGGTAGAGCGGCTGCAACATGTGCAGCATGCGGACAAGCTGGGCGTGAAGGTGTCCGGTGAAGTCTCGATGGACTTTGAGGCGATGATGGCTCGGAAAGAGAAGATCGTCCAGATCCAGCGAGGGGGCGTGGGCTCTTTGTTCAAGAAGAACGGAGTCACGCACTTTGAAGGGTTTGCTTCGTTTGTGGATGCCAATACGATCGAAGTTTCCGACAAGAACAAGAAGAAGACGAGAGTTCGAGCAAGGTTCTTTGTGCTCGCGATGGGGTCTTCGGTGATTCATATCCCGGTGCCTGGTTTGGAAGGCGGGCGAGAGAAGGACGTTTGGACCTCGGACGAGGCGGTTACGGCGCAGAAGATCCCTAAGAGCATGGTGATTTTGGGCGGCGGCGCGGTTGGATGCGAGTTCGGATACGTGTTTAACGGACTGGGCAGTAAGGTGACGCTCGTCGAAATGATGCCGAACCTGCTTCCGATGATGGACGTGGACCTGGGGACGGAGCTTGGCAAGCTGCTAAGCCGGCAGGGGATCGCGGTGAAGACGGGCGCGACTTTGGACAAATGCGAGAAGACCAAGGCGGGCTGGAAGTGCCACATCAAGAAGGGCGGCGAATCGGAAGTTGTCGAAGTTGAGACAGTGCTTCTTGGGGTCGGGCGCAAGGCCAATACCGATGGGATGAACCTGGAGAAGATCGGGGTTCGGTTGCACCGACGGGGCGTTGAGGTGGCGGACGATACGATGAAGACGCACGTTCCGAATATCTATGCGATCGGGGACGTGACGGGACGTATTCAGCTTGCGCACGTGGCTTCTCATGAAGGCATTCGGGCGGTTACCAACGCTTTGAAGGGTGAGAACAAGGCTGTGGACTACCGCGCGGTTCCGAACTGCGTTTACACGGTTCCTGAGGTTTCCTCAGTGGGGCTGTCTCAGAGCGAGGCGGAGGCGCAGGGGTATGAGGTTACGGTTGGCAAGTTCAATTTCCGGCCGCTAGGGAAGGCGATGGCGACTACGGAGCAGGATGGCTTTGTGAAGGTTGTGTGCGACAAGAAGTACGGCGAGGTGCTGGGCGTTCACATGATCGGCGCGCACGTGACGGACATGATTCACGAGGGCGTTGTCGCGATCAAGCTGGAGGCCACGCTGGACTACATGGTGGACACGATCCACGCGCATCCAACGATGAGTGAAGCGGTACTGGAGGCGTTTGAAGACGCCGATGGCCACGCGATCCACAAGATGTAATCGGAACTCGATTTGGTGAACTCGACCCTGAAACGCTTTGACGCGTTTTTCGAGCGCCGGTCCAAGACGACGATTCTGTGTTTATCGCTGGTTGCAGCGGTGCTCCTCGGCGTCCTGTCCTACTACACATCGTCGGATCTACTCATTCTCTATCTGGCGCCGATCTTTATGGCCAGTTGGTATGCGGGCTGGAGGTCGGGGTTTGTCGTCGCAATCTACGCGGCGGTGAGCGCGTTTATTACCGAGACGTTCAAGGCGGGGCCGATCGAGTTTCATCCGGATTTGACAGCCACCCTGGCGGTTCGGCTAGCCGCTTACTTGGTGATCGCTCGGACGATTGCGCGGTTGAATGAGATCCGTCGGCAACAAGAGGAATTGACCAACTTTATCGTGCACGACCTGCGGTCGCCGATTGCAAGCTCGATTACAGGGCTCTTGACGTTGCAGCAGACGAGCTTTGGACTGCCGGACCACGATCGGGAGATGGTGGATCTGGCTTTGGTGGCGAACAACCAGGCGCTGTCGTTGGTGAACTCGATCTTGGACGTGGCGAAGCTGGAGAGCGGGAAGATGCCAGTGGAGACCCAAGGCGTGGAGTTAGAGCCGTTTCTGGATGAATGTCTACAGCAGGTTGAGCTTTGGGCGCGGGGAACGGGAATCAAGTTGGAGTGTGAAGTGGTTGGAAAGAGCGCGCAATTTGATCCTGTTCTGACGGCGCGCGTGGTTGTCAATCTTTTGAGCAACGCGTTGAAATTCAGCCCGGAAGGCTCGACGGTAACGACTCGCGCAGTTCTAAGTCACGGTGCGCTTCGGTTTAGCGTCGCCGACCAAGGGCCGGGCATTCCGCAGGAGTATGCAGACCTTGTCTTTGAGCCGTTTGGACAGGTGCGAGGCACGCAGGGCGGGACGGGGCTCGGGCTTACTTTCTGCCGTCTGGCGGTCCAGGCGCAGGGCGGGCGAATCTGGGTGGAGACGCATTTGGGGAAGGGGACGACGATGTTGTTTACGGTCCCGCAGCACGGGCACTCTTGAAGGATGAAGGATGAAGGATGAAGGATGAAGGATGAAGGAGGAAGGAGGAAGGAGGAAGGAGGAAGGAGGAAGGAGGAAGGAGGAAGGAGGAAGGAGGAAGGATGAAGGAGGAAGGATGAAGGAGGAAGGATGAGTTGCCGAGGATGGTGCATGTGGAGAACGTTCCTGGCACCCTCCGGGGTGCTTTCAAAAATTGGGGGCTCTCCGGTGGTCTCCGCATTTTCGCCTCCGGGGACTGCGGTGAAAATGCTTCGACCGACCGGCTACCTTCCTCTGACACTTTCGGGTTCGCCAGATACTGCTCTTAGCAGTTAAATTGTTTCCAGGTCCCTTCTGATATGACTTCGACCGTTCCATCAACTACTTTGAAGGCAGTCTGTATGTCGGTCGCGTAGGAGGGGATTCCGATCTCGGCGGCCCACTTCTCGGCGGCCTCCCAGGTGTTATCATCGCATCCAGGGGCGCCTACGTGAGGGTAGATCGAGAAGTTGACTAGGCCCAGCGCCTCGTCGCCGCCAGCGGGCTGCTTCCAGCCAACGAAATCGGACCCGATGCGAGGGGTCATGGCCATGCTTCCGCCACTCAATCCCACCCAGACTTTGTCGCTCAAAGTCGGCAAGAGATCGGCCAGTCCGGACTCTCGCATCCAGTGGGCGAGGTAGAGGGCATCGCCGCCGTTCACGAGGAGGGCGTCGGCCGCATCGACCCAGCCCATCCAGCGTTCTCGGTCGATACTCGGCAGGGCGGTGAGTTCCAGGAGGCCCATGGACTTCCATCCCAGGTCGACCATTGGGCAGCGGTCCTCGCGGCCGCTCACGAAGCGGTATGCGTTCTGAGGCTTACCCCAAGGGTGGCCGTAGCCGGCGGTTGGGATGCAGAGGGCGTCGCACTCCTCGATTGGTTTGCCGAGCAGCGCGAGTAGGGCATCGTGGATGCTCTTGTTCTTGATGCCGGAGTCGGTGAGGAGGAGTTTGATCATTGCTTAGGGCACCAGTTTACAGGCAGCGGTTTGGTTTTGTGGCTTGACTAGGTTGGCGACCCACCACCCACCCGGCAACTCTGTAATTGTGGGGAGCAGGCTGAAGACTGCGGACCGGGTTGCAGGATGAATCCTGCGCTCCTTTAGCCTTTATTGACTTTGATGTTCTGGTTGACCAGGCCTCTGAGTTCTTGGAGGCTTTGGTCGGTTTTGAAGGCTTGTTGGAAGGCGCCATCGATGAGATCGAAAATTTCTAGGAGGGCTTCAAGGCGAGCTCTTAAGGTTTGGGCGCCTGCGGATTTTTCGCTGTCTGGGATCATGGAGACGCATTCCCTTATGGCGTCGGCGGTGGGGTCTATTTCTCTTCGCTTTCTTTCTCTGACCACGCGGCCGAACATTTGCCAGGGGTCGGTTTCGCTGATGTAGGTGTCTTTGCGGTCGCCGGGGCGGCGGAAGCGGCGGGCGAGGCCCCATTCCATTAGTTCGCGCAGGTTCATGCTGGCGTTGCCTCGGCTGATGTGCAGGCGGTCCATGATCTCGTTGACCTCGAGGGGGGTGCCAGACACGAACAGGAGGGCGTGGATCTGGGCCATCGTGCGGTTGATGCCCCAGCTCGAACTCATTCGGCCCCACTCAAGGATGAACTGGTCTTGAGCGCGCTCTAGGCTGCTCGGCTCCTCGATGACGACCTTGCCCGGCTTTAGGTTCGGTTGCTTGGGAGCTTTAGCTGCCACGGGTTCCTACTTGTTTTCGGAGAGCCTATGCCCCTCGATTCGGTTCTTCTCGATGTAGCTCTTCCAGTTGGGGGGGACGTCGGTATCGACGAAGATGGCGGTGACCGGGCATTCGGGCTCGCACAGTCCGCAGTCGATGCACTCGTCGGGGTGGATGTAGAGCATGTCGTCGCCTTCGTAGATGCAATCCACAGGGCAAACGGTCATGCAGGACTTGTCTTTGACGCCTATGCAGGGCTCGGTGATGATGTAGGGCATTCCTAGATGTGATTTTAGCTTTTTGGTTACCGGTGGCGTGGGGACGGGTGGTTTTGTGGTTTGTGATTCAGGATTCAGGATATGGGGTATGGGATGAGGAAGGTGGCCTTTGGGGGAAGGAAACACAAAGAACACGAAGAAGCACACGGCTTCGTAGGACATGAGATTTTTTACCACAACGGCACAACGAGCACAACGGAGTCACAAGGTTAGGACCACGGTCGATGATGGCGATCGGAGGATTGGGCCGAGGAGCGTCTAGGCGCTTCTTTGTCGGAACGCTCTGACGAAAGCGAGGCACCACCAGTTCGCTTGGGTTTCCATGGCTTCTATGGGGACGTGGGCGTTTCTTAAGGCAAGGAGGCCGCCGAGGAAGACGTCAGTGAGTTGCGCAAGGGACTCGTGGCGGAACTCGCCGGTGGCAATGGCTTGGACCAGGAGGGTAGCGAGAGGCTCGTAGACAGCTTGCATGTAGGCGCCGAGGACGCGGTCGCGACTTTCGGGCTTTGCCAGTCGAGGGGCGTCTCGCAGGACCTGGGGGAGATCGAAATTGACGTGGGTCAGGAGAGTGGCGGCGTAGTTGCAGAGAGCGTCCGCTGTGGGTGCGCCTGGACGGGCCGAGTCGTTAACGGCCTTTTCTATGCGCTGGAAGGCTTGTTCGGCCCAGGCGACGAACAGGCCTTCTTTGTCGCCGAAGTGGTGGTAGAGGGTCGGGGCTTGGACGCCGGCTCTTTCCAAGATTTGGGCGACTCCGATGTCTCCGTAAGAACCTTCGGAAAAGAGGGTGTGGGCGGCGGCGAGCACCTTTTGTTTGCCGGTTGCTGATCCGTTAGGAGGTGCGGCGGCCATGGGGTTTTAGTGTAGTCCGCGTGAGGCTGTGGGAAATCGGGGGATTATTTTTTGGGAAGGATGAGGGCGGAAGGATGAAGGATGAAGGCGGAAGGCGGAAGGATGAACGGGGGTGGCGACCGGGGGACTCCGGGCCCTGGATTTCACGCAGAGTCGCAGAGGACGCAGAGGAACGCAGAGAGGTTCGTTGATGAGGAGATTGTCTGGCGGGTGTGCTCCTTATCACGTGGTGTGCCTGGCAGAAATACGGGTGGTGTCATGCATACTTGATTGAATTATTGTGTGATTCGCGGAGGGGTATGCGCTTTCGAAACTTGGGTTTTTCGTTGTTGTTGGCCGGGTCCGCTTGCCTGGGGCAAGCTCAGGTGAAGATTGGAGGAGCTCGGTTGACCGGCTTGGCGGGGGCGGGGTTGGCACTTCCCTATGATGCAGGGCAGGTGGTGAGCAATCCGGGGCTGTTTGCCCGGTCTCGGAAGGCGGCGAAGCTGCATGGGCCGTATTTGGATTACTACACTCGGGGGCTTTCTTTTGCGGCTCTGCAGGATATGTATGGCAGCGTACAGGGTGGGGCTTTGGAGACTAAGAATTTTGGGACCTTGGCGCGGCGGTTTGCTGCCGGGCGGAAGGAGATTGGGCTGATTGGGTCGGTTGGGGCGACGCTCGGCGGGGTTTACGTGGGGTATCGGGCGGAGGCTTCCGCCTCGACCCTGCCGAACGCAGAGTTACAAAATTGGGCTAGTCAAAGCGGCGATCCTTCTACCCTAGCAACGACTTACAGCGGGGCTGGGTTGGATGGGTATGGGTACGCGTATGATTCGGTGGAGTTTGGATATGGAGTCCCCTTTCAGCAGCCTACCGGGACTTGGAACGTGGGCGCTAAGGTGAAGAATGTGCGGGCTTATTACACGCACTTCGTGGCGGATGCAGCGACTATCGAATCCGGTGGGAGTGGTGCTCCAGGGCCGGAAATGGGGGGTAAGAATGTGCTACGGAAGAGCGGGGTAGGTGCTGATCTTGGATTCATGTACACACCTCGCACGTCGCAAAGCATTCACTACGGGGCGGTGGTTGAGAACCTGGTGCAGCCGGGTGTTGGCTTTCAGCAAGCGGCGCCACAAACGGCGAAGCTTCGGGATTTCAACCCGTTCAAGACGGCTTTGAGCCTGGGAGCGGCTTATGTGCCGGATGACAAGTTCATGTTTGCGGCGGACTATATCGACCTGGGCAACTCGGCGAATCGGGCGGGGTTGCGGACGGGGGCTGAGTATCGGTTTCGAAAGAATCTGGCCGTTAGCGCGGGGTTCAACAGCCGGGACACTTGGATCGTGGGGGCGGACGTCTGGGGTGTTTATGTGACGTTCTCGGGGCACAACAAGCTTTGGCTGGGGCAGAGTCTTCGATTCTAGGTGTTGGGGGTTGGGTGTTGGGGCTTTGGACTTTGAGCTTTGGGCTCTGGGCTCTGAGTCACGGGTAACCCGGTGGTGATTGTGCTTTTCTTTGGGACATTCTCAACCGGGACGGTTGACAGCCGGGGTGCCGCCGGGACGGCCGCGCTCCTTTTTTTCACTCAATAGGCCACAATTAGGAATAGCAACGGGTGAAGCGTTGGATGCGTAGAACCAAATGGCTTTGTAAGGAACCATATAGATATGATCACGATTTCGGAACGAGCTGTAACGGAACTCAAGGACCTCATGTCCACTCAGGCTAAGCAGAGCGCGGCTTTGAGAGTTTGGGTCGCGGGCGGAGGGTGTTCGGGGCTTTCTTATGGAATGGCGTTAGACGACGGCGATCCGGAAGAGGGCGATCAGACCTTTGAGCAGGACGGCGTTAAGATTTTCATCGACGGCCTGAGCATGAACTACATGGAAGGCAGCACGGTCGACTTTGTGGACGACGCGCTTGGTGGCGGGTTTAAGGTTGAGAATCCGAATGCGACCAGCACCTGCGGATGCGGGTCCTCGTTTAAGACCGAAGGCAGCGAGGGCGCTGCGGCCGGCGGATGCGGCAGCTGCGGCTGCAGCAAGTAACTTTTTGAACGCGGCTCGGCCCTTCTGGCCGGGCCGCGTTTTTGTTTTTGGGCTGCCGGAAATGGAACACAAATTTTGGGCGTGACTAGCTTTGACACGCGATGTTCCTCGACCCCTACAGGGTCGTTAGGGTTCGAAGCTTGTCCGGTGGTCTGAAACTCATCCGACGAAGCAAAGCGAAGTCGGATGAGTTTCGACGCACCGGCTACCTTCCTCTAACCCCTTCGGGGTAGAGCAGTACCCGACATGACTAACGCCGTGGCGGGCGAAGATTGGTAGTTTTGGCCTTGCAGCGGTGTCTCCGTGGCTTTGAACCTGGTGTGGCCCGATCGCGTCGGCTGCTCGTTAGCTCGCGACGAGTTCGGAGCGGCGGACGAAGACCGTGTGGACGTATTCCATAATTTGAACTCGTTCGTCTTGGTCTTCGGGGAGGAAGCGGAAGCCGCTGGCCACTAGGTCGGCGCCTCGGAGGGCTCCGGAGTGGCGGACCTCGCCTCTAATTCGGATCGGCTTTTTGCCGAGTTGGGCGATTCTTAGGAAGCATTGCTCGCCGACCGGGAGGGCGGATTTTGAGCGGATCTGGAGGCCACCAAGGCTGACGTCGACGATGACGCATCGGATGGGGTCGCTAATCGTAGCGCCCTCGAGGAGCGCGAAGTCGATGAGCTCGTATCGTACGTGACGTCGTTGGTCGTTGCCGGGAGTCCTTGACATAGTCGAGTTTTCAGCCTCTTAACTCATGTCGGCTTGGTTTGGGAGGTTTTTTAGGTTCGGGGCCGTTGGGGACGTGTGATCTTCAGGATTCAGGATTCAGGATTCAGGATTCGGGATACGGGATTCGGGATTCGGGGTGCGGTATGCGAGTTGCGAGTTGCGAGTTGCGGCATGGGGATGCGGTATGCGAGATGCGAGGTGCGAGATACGGATATGGGATATGGGATATGGGATGGGGAGTGGGTGCGTTTTGCTCCTGGCAATCACCGCGACCGTGAAGGCTTGACCAGTTACATTGCCTAAGGCATCAATTCTGATGCTTGGTCTGAAAGTTTGGCGTCCACCCCGTGCCCCAGAGGGAGCGTCCAGTGTTTAGGATTTTGGTTAGGACGGGCCCTGGCAGCGGGTGGTTTGCCGCGTTTGGGCGCGATCCGTTATTCTGGAAATTGGAGTCTCCCGGAGATTGCCTCCATACGCGGTTTTGGTTGGGAGCGGGCGGTGTGCCGGGTCCGCGTATGAGGAAGCAGTCGTTCTCTTCTGCCTTTCTAAATTACGTAGTGCTCTTCAACGTGGCCTCTGCCTGCTTCCAAGCCGCGGAACCCCCATCCCTTCCCCCTCAACCCCCCGAATGCACCCCCTCTCGACTCCGTCGGTCTCCCCCTCCCCGGCACAAACATCCGGGCAAGGGGAGAAGCTGGCACGAATCATCCAGGACAAGGGGAAGGGAGCGAAGGGGTCATTTCTTGGGGGTGATGAGGACGTGGCCAGTGGCTTTGTCGTAGTCGATGTCCACGTTGAGGGCTTGTTTAATGAAGCTGAGGGGGACGATGGTGCGGCCGCTTTTGATGAGAGGGGCCAGTTCCAGTTGGATGTCGGAAGCGTCGATCTTGGCGATCTTGTCTCCGATCTTGAGCCAGATGGTTTTGCCGTCGGTTGTGGCTACGATTTCCTTGTCGGCGGCCTCCCATTTAACGTCTCCGCCCGCATGCTCGATCAGATGGCGGAATGGGGTCATGGGGACGCCTTGGATGACGGTGGGGGCGACGTCGAAGGACAGCGGGGTTCCGGCATAGACGATGGAATAGTTTGCGTGCGCCGGGAGACGTGTGCCAAATTCGATGGTGAGCAACTTGGCGTGATGGACAGACTTGACCACCATCGGCTTCGCGGCGACCACCGGGGCTGCCTTGACGACGGAGTCGGTGCTGCCTAGGCTGGTCATGGAGGCCGAAGTTATGGGCGTGGCCGTCGTGGGAGCGGGAACGACTGGAGAGGCCGGCTGCAGCGGCAGAGACGTCGGCCGGGCGGACATGCCCTCTCCGCTCATGTCCAGTCCAAGCGGCTTCAATGTTGCGGCTGCAGTTTCGGTATTGGTCGCGGGGACAACAGCGAGGAGGGAGCCTGAGTCGACCAGAGTGGTCGGCTTGTCAACGACGGACGCCTGCTTTTGTGCGATGACCGGCTTTTTGGGTAGCGGAATTGGGACTGCTACAGCCGCGGCTGCCGGCTGCGCAATTTGCGCGGGGGCGAGGGCGAGTAGCGGTGAGGCAATCGGCTGGGTTCGAGTCACCGGCTTAACGCCTAACTCGCTCGAATTGAGGATTGCAGAAACGGGGTTTGCTGCTACTTGCGCGGGCATTTGCACGGGGGCTGGTGATGCAGTCTTGACCTCGATCTTGATGGGGATCTTGATAACGGTCACAGGAACTGCAGCGACGGCATGGATCTTTGAAGGCACTTTTTCCAGGTGTGCGGCGACCGGAGTGGTTTTCGGCGAAACGGCTGGGGCTTTCACGGCAACAACTCGTTTGCCGGTCGGCGTCATTACGCGTGGCCCGATAGCAACGCTGTTGGGCATCGCCGAGGGCTTGAGGCCAGCGGAACGGCCTTCCAAGTGGGTGGCAACTGCATTCTGGGATAGGAAGCCAAGTACGGCGGGTTGCATGGCGGTGGTCTTGGCCACGGAGACTGTGCTTGTGGCTTGGGCGATCGCCTTGAGAGGCGCTGAGATCCCGCTGACGGCGGTAGCCACTTGATTGGGTGAGGTGGTCAGATCGATCTGTTTGGGCTCCGGAAGCGGAGCGACGTTCTTGGCTGGCCGGATGACGGCGGGAAGGTGCTTGGCGACGGGCACGAAGGATTTGGCGATCGGCTTTGCGACCGCCTTGCTGGCAGGGGTTGTGATTCTGAATGTGTGGCCGCCGGGGTTGTTTACGAAGACACGGACTCTCTTTGTTTTAAAGGTGGAGCTGGTGTCGTCGACGACCCAGGCTTCGAGCTCATGCCAGCCGTTGGATTCACGGGTGGTGTCCCAGTTATAGGTGAACGGGGGAAAGTTCATCATCGACTTGAACTGGTTGTCGACGAAGAAACTCACGTAGGAATTCTTAAAGTCCTTGCCGAAGCCCACCGTGATTTCCACAGGGCCCATGACGTTGGCGCCTATGGCCGGAGTCGTCAAGAAGATCGGGCTTTTCGCACTTTGGTCGGCCGAGATGGTCGTTTTCTCGGTGCCAAGCAGGTGGCCGTCTTTGTCGTAAAGGAGGATTTCAATGTCGTTATCGCCGTCTCGAAGGGAAAGGAGGTCGAGAGAAAAGGTGGTTTCGCCGGTTGCGGGTGCGTCGTCCATCGTGCGCGTTCCGAAGCTTTCGCCGTTGACTCTAAGTTCAACGAGAGCAGTGTGGGCGCCCGCATATTTGACCGCGAGAGTCGGCGAGTTGAGCGCGCGACTGATCTTGATCTGTTGATCGTAATTGAACGCGAACGAAGTGGTGCCGAGTGCAATAAAGGCCGCAAGCAGGCCCAAACGTTTAATGGAGCTAGTCATCCTTCCTCAATGCCGCTGACGCTGCGGCGCTTTCCCATGCCAAATATACACCCTTCGGGTTCTTGGCGGAAGCGTGCAGCGGGGGGTCGCAACCTAGACGGTCTGAACGATTGCGTCAGTTCTCGCAAAGAAATGTATACACTGCAGATTCAAAGTTTGGGATTTGTCATGGGTGGTGATCCGGTTTCAGCATTAATGCAATATGCGGGCGTACCGAGCTCTGATTTCCATTGGGATCTGGTGGAAAGAAGAGATAGGGTTACTACATTGCGCATGGCAAGCCAGCGGTGGCAGGGCGGCCTTTGGGAGCATTCGATCGTGATAGTCGAGCCATCGGCCCGGCTGGCGAAGGGAGCGGCGATCCTTTATGTTACAGGGGGCGATCCGAATCCGCTGGATTTGGACGAGGCCTTTAAGCTTTCAGATTTGAGCGGACTGCCGGTGGCTCATCTCTTTCATATTCCCAATCAGCCGCTCTATGATTTGATCGAAGACGATTTGGTGGCGCAGACTTTTGCAAATTATTTAGATTCCGGGGATGAGACCTGGCCTTTGCTGTTGCCTATGACGGCAGCGGCGTTGCGCGCTATGGATGCTCTTGAGGCGTGGTCTTCGAAGTCAAAGAATCCGTTAAGCCGGTTTGTGGTGACGGGGTCCAGCAAGCGCGGTTGGACGGCTTGGCTTACGGCTGCGACCGGAGATGCGCGAGTAATGGGTGTTGCGCCGATGGTTTACGACAACTTGAACATTCCCGCCCAGTTGGCGCACCAGGTTCAGACTTGGCACTCGTTTTCCGAGATGATTTCTCCCTATGTGGCGCTCGGCCTGCCCTCACGGATGGGGACGCCGGAGGGCCAGCGGTTGCTTTCGTTGGTCGACCCCTACGTTTATCGTGAGGGCCTAGTGGTCCCCAAGATGGTGATTACGGGGTCGAACGATCCTTATTGGTCGGTGGATTCTTTGTCTCTGTACTGGGACGGGTTGGTGGGTCTGAAGTGGGCTTGCGTGGTTCCGAATGCGGGGCATGGGCTGGGCGATATGTCGCTGGCCCTCGAGGCAATTGCTGCTTTGGCTCGGCGCTGCGTTGGGAAGTTGAAGATTCCTTTGTTTTCTTGGCGATTTGAGAAGGATCGTATCGAGGTTGAGGCGGAGGCTCCGTTTCCCGACTTTCGGTTGTGGGTTGCGGAATCAGAGTCTGGGGATTTTCGGGAGTCCACGTGGTGGCCCCGGATGGAGTCCGGGGTTGGGAAGTTGAAGGTTGGCGTTGTCGACGCTAGTTTTCAGATCCCGCGGTGCAGTAGATGGCAGGCGGCATTTGTGGAAGCTCGGTATTCCGGGTTTAGTTTGAGTTCTGTTGTTCGGGTTTATCCGCCCTAGTGTTGGGTGTTGGGTGTTGGGGGAATAGGGATTTCACGCAGAGGCGCAGAGATCGCAGAGTCGCAGAGTGGGGATGGAAGCGTTGAGCCCTGAGCCTTGAGCATTGAGAGCGGAGATGGGTGTCTGCTCCCCGAATAGATTGCCTCGACGGTATTCTCACCCGAGTCAATGGTAGACCTTGAAACGTTTCCTAATCCGGCTCCGCAGCGCGACTATGTGATTAAGCACTCTTGCCCGGAGTTTACGAGCGTCTGTCCGAAGACGGGGCAGCCGGACTTTGCGACGATTGACCTCGAATACATTCCTGACCGGCTTTGTCTGGAGCTTAAGGCTCTGAAGTTGTACTACTACTCGTTTCGGAATGAGGGCATCTTTTATGAGGCTGTTACCAACCGGATTCTGGACGAGCTGGCGGCGGTTTGCTCGCCTCGTTGGATGAGGGTCAAGGGAAATTTTAATGTTCGAGGGGGGATTAGTTCTCAGGTCATTGCCGAGACGGGTAACAGGCTGGAGCGTTGATTTGCCTTTCCGCGATGGGGAGAAGCGGCACAAACATCATGGCAACTTGAGACACTCGTTCCTCGCGCAAGGGGAGGGGTTGGTTAGCGCTTTGCTCTTTCTAGCCTTCTGTTGGTTGGGGTATTGCCGAGTGGTTTTGTCTGGGGCCTTCGGGTTGGGGGATGGAGAACCATACGGTCGTGCCTTTTTCGACCTCGGGGTCTACCCAGATTTGGCCATGTTGGGCTTGGACGGCTAGGCGGCAGAAGGCGAGGCCGAGGCCGGTGCCGGATTGGGTGCCTTTGACTTGGTTGAAGGGTTGGAAGACTTCTTTAATTAAATCGTGGGGGATGCCAGGGCCTTGGTCTTCAACGGCAACCCGCAGAGTGTGATGGATGATTTGGGCCCGGACGGTGACCGTGGTGTCTTCGGGGCTGAATTTTAGCGCGTTGCTGAGGAGGTTGACGAGGACTCGGGCGGTGAGACGAGGGTCGAGCGTGGCTTCCTTGGCAAGGAGGTTCTTCGATAGCGTGATGCGGTTGGCTCGGGCCCACAGCTCGACTTGGTGGAAGCAGTCGTCAAGGAATTCGTCGAGGCAGACGGTTTCATCTGTGATATCAAATTTTCCGCTCTCTAACTTGGAGATATCGAGGAGCGAAGTCACGAGAGTAACGGCGCGTTGGCTGCTGACGAGCGCTAGATCGACCATTTCCTTTTCGGCGGGTCCGAGATTTGCGCCGGATTGTTGAATGGTCATGAGGCCGGAGATTGCATTGGCGATGGGAGCGCGGAGATCGTGGACGATGTAGCCAGTTTGGCGGCGCGACTCTTTGAGACGTGAGATGATTTTGGCAATCGTGAGGTAGGCGAGCAGGTGCACGAGGAGATTGACCATCTCAATGGTGCCGGGGCCGCCGTAGCCGGACTTTCCAGCCATGGCCCCCGTGACGAAAGCAGATGCCGAGCAGTAGATGGCGACCACCGATCCGACGGTCCAGCCGCCGTACCAACTGGCGACGAAGATGGGTGCCAGGTAGAGGAGGAGGAGATCGGGTTCTGCATAGTGATCGAGCACACCGATGGCTATGGCCGCCACCAACGTCATTAGGAGAATGGCGTTTCTTGAGCGACGCTCGAAGAAGCTATCCAGAGTGCGAAGCAGAGGTTCGATCACCGAACTACCGGGTATTGACGACGGTTTGTAGCCGAGCGGCTATTTTTTGTGCACCCTTATTGCAAAAGGAGTGCTTTCTTCGCAAGTTTTAGGTTTTCGGGAGGCTCTGGGCTCTGGGCTCTGGGCTTTCGGGCTTTTTCTAAATGCAACCACAACGGCACAACGAGCACAACGGGTTCACAACGTTAGACAGGGAATGAAACACCGCGACAAGCGTTGCGCCATCGACGGAACGTTTGGCGCGGCGGGTCCGACCCCTCCTCCTCGCTGCTTCGTCTCGCAAGAGGAGGGGTGAGGTGGGCTGAACTACTTTGGACCTCCGTATCCGCAGGTGTGCCAGTTTCTTACGGTGACGTTATGGGGTTTTGCAACATTGACTTGTGGGGAAGCCGTCCCAGTGGTAAGTTGAGGATGTTGCATGGTACGAACTGAACGGCCGGTCAAGCGAGAGATAAAGCAGAAAACTCGGCTTGTGCCGGTGCTTCCTGCGCGGGATGCGGTGCATTTTCCGGCGCTCATCAATACGCTGCAAGTGGTTCGGGAGCGGTCTCGGAAGGCTTTGCGGCGGGCCTTGGATGCGGATCGACAGGTTCTGGTTCTTAGCCAGCGAGATATGAGCGTGGAAGAACCAGGGGCCCATGACCTTTACCGGGTGGGGACGCTGAGCGAGGCTCTGCAAGCCTTGCCGTTGCCTGATACGAGCTTGCGAGTTACTTTGCGCGGTTTGCGACGAGCTCGAGTGCTTCGAATGATTGTCCGGGGCGGAGCCTTTATGGCGGAGATCGTCGAAGTCGATGAGCCGCTTTTGATCGGAGATCTGCGGGCTGAGACGCTGATGCGGGCCTGTGTGGACAGTTTTAGTTCAGTGGTACAACTCCACAAGAGCGTGCCCCCTGAGGCTCTCGAAGCGGTAGCTCACCTGGACGAAGCGGGGACTCTGGCCGATACGATCGCCCATCACCTGCCGCTGCGTCCGGCCCAGAAGCAGGAGCTTCTGGAGGAGGCCGATGCGATTCGGCGGTTGGAGTTGGTCTTTGAGGCACTGAAGAGAGAGCAAGAGGTTTTAGAACTCGACGTGCGGATTCGCAGCCAAGTTGAGGCTCAGCTTGGGAGCGCGCACCGCGAGTATTTCCTGCGGGAACAGATGCGGGCGATCCAGGCGGAACTGCAGGACCGGGAGCAGGCGAGCGAAGTTCAGGATTACGAGGACAGGATTAGAGAGTGCGGGATGTCTCGGGCGGCGGCTCAACGGGCTTTGGCTGAGGTGGCGCGGCTGGATCGGATTCCTCCCTTTTCGCCTGAGGGCGCGGTTTCTCGGAACTGGCTGGATTGTTTGATCGCTTTGCCTTGGAAGGCTTCGTCGGAAGAGCATTTGGACGTGGCGGACGCGGCGCTGCAGCTTGATGAGGAGCATTTTGGGCTTGGAACGGTGAAGGAGCGTGTTCTCGACTTCTTGGCGGTGCGGCAGTTGACGCAGGCGATCCGGGGTCCCATTCTTTGCTTTGCGGGACCTCCCGGCGTGGGCAAGACGAGCATTGGACGGTCCATCGCTGAGGCGATGGGGCGGAATTTCTGCCGGATCTCTTTGGGCGGTCTGCGGGACGAGGCGGAGATTCGGGGACATCGGCGGACTTATGTGGGGGCGATGCCGGGGCGGATCATTCAGGCGATTCGGCAGGCGGGGACTCGGAATCCGGTGGTGATGTTGGACGAGATCGACAAATTAGGTTCCGACTGGCGCGGCGATCCGACGAGCGCGCTTTTGGAAGCCTTGGATCCGGAGCAGAACGCGCGGTTTGAGGACCACTACTTGGATGCGCCATTCGATTTGAGCGGAGTGATGTTCATTGCCACCGCGAATGTGGCGGAGCTGATTCCTGCCGCTCTGCGGGACCGGTTAGAGATTATTCAGTTCCCGGGCTATAGCGATGAGGAGCGGATGCAGATCGCAACTCGATTCTTGGTGCCCAAGAGCGCGGGCGAGCATGGAATTTTGGACCGCATCGAGTTTCAGCCGGAGGCGATCGAGTCTTTGGTGAAGGATTACACGCGGGAGTCTGGCGTGCGAGATTTGGAGCGGAAAATCGCTGGCGTTTGCCGGAAAGCGGCCTGGGCCATGGTTGAGGGTTCCGCTACGCGAGTTTGTATTGACGAGGGCCAGTTGCGGACTTCGCTTGGCCGGCCGAAGCACTGGCGTGGTCCTTCTGCCGCGGTTGATGAGATCGGCGCGGTCACGGGTTTGATGGTGGCGGAGTATGGCGGCGAGATCGTCAGACTCGAGGCGAGTTTGATGAAGCCTCAAGCGGAGCGGCCGGAGTTGCGTTTAACTGGACGGCTGGGAGACGTGATGAAGGAGTCCGCGGAGGCGGCACTGACGTTTGTGCGGACCTCTGAGGAGAAGTTGGGTTGCGGGCGACCGTTCCGGTTCGACGTGCACATCCACGTGCCGGATGCAGGAGTGCCAAAGGACGGGCCCAGCGCGGGTTTAACGATTGCGGTGGCCTTGGTGTCCGCGTACACGGGCAAGCCGACTCGGCAGGACGTGGCGATGACGGGCGAGATCACGTTGCGTGGACGGGTCTTGCCGGTTGGAGGCGTTCGGGAGAAGCTTTTGGCAGCGGCGCGTGGCGGGATGCGAGCGGTCATTTTGCCGGAGGCCAATCGAGCGGATCTCGAAGACGTGGCGATGGGCGAGCTTGGGGATTTGAAGCTTTATTTTGTGAGCGAAGTCGACGAAGCGCTCTCGATCGCATTGAAGTCTGAGGCCGCTGCGCTGGCCTGGATTTAGGGCGGTGTTCGCGCGTCTCTTTCCTCGTTTGGCGGCCAAGTGGGCGACGTGGAAGGCGGGAGTCAATCTTGAGCACGAAGAGAGGATGGAGGCTAGCCGACAGGATCGTCTAGTCGCACCTGATGTTGAGGTTGCTCGGGTTGTCTCGCCGGCTGGCGATTGCGATGCGCTTGTGCTCCGCAATGAGGCGAGGCGAGTGTTCGTTTCAGTTGTTTCGCATCGCGGCGGTGTTCGCGAGGCGAAGATCGCGGTCATCTTTCAGCATTGTCTTGACCCTGATGGGGTGCGGGTGACGTGGGTTGGTGACGAGCGATTGAGGATTGAGAATCGTTGCAACGAGTATTCCCTTGTGGCGACAACCGAGATCGAATCTCATGACGACTGCAGCATAACGATCTTCGTTCGGTAAAGCCTTACTGCCGGCTTCCAATTTGTCAGAAGGAGTTCACCCACCCCCGGCCCCTCCCGTCAAGGGAGGGGAGTGGGATTGGTATCGAACGAGGCAGGAGAGCCGCTGCGTTTTGCGCTCTTGGGAGTTTGGTGGGCTCTCCTGCCTCGTTTTCGATGGTAGATGGAAGAGGCCGTGGTCTTTTACGCAACCCACTTCGGGGTTGGGTGACGTGATTGTGATCCTGACCCAGGGTTGGAAACCGCTGGGCTGGGGACGTTATCCTTTGGGATAATCGAAAAATTCGGGTCTGAAGCGGCGGCTCTATCGAGGGTCGTCTTCGGGCTTCCAGCCTTGTTCGATCCGTTCGATAAGCAGCGTATGGTTCCAGATTCCGCGGACGGAAAGCTTTCTCTGCTCGGCCGTTAGCTCCTTGACCTTCCATGCTTTGTCGCCATCCCACAGCCACCAAACTGTGGCTTTGCCGCCGATCGTTAGAGTAGACCTAAATGTTGGGAAGCGTTGGTCAGGAGCTGGAATGGGCGCGCAGCCGATCTTTTCGACGAGGCGGCGGCTTATGGCTACGCCTAATGGGAAGAAGATTGAGAACCTTGTAGGTCTGGCGGCCAACTCGCCAAGATTCTCCGGACGGGACTCGAAGAAGCCGTCGATGACTCGAATCAGGTGCCCATACGAGGGGCGCTTATGGGTGTATTGAGCATATGCCAGTCCCTTTGCGGTTTTTATCTCTATGAGGTCTCCGGGATTGTGTCTGGTCATTTGCTCCTGAATCCTCCAGGTCCGTTCGACAAGGCTGACTATGGTCTTCTACGCAACCCGCTTCGGGGTTGGAAGACGTGCTTGTGATTCTGACCCAGGGTTGGAAACCGCTGGGCTGGGGGACGTTATCCCTTTGGGATAAACGGAGGGAGGCTCATGGGTACGTGGCTCCGTAAGTCGTAAACCGGCAGACTTGGTCTCTAATCGACCTACCAACGGCGATTACGGTCTACGACTTACGATTTCGAGCACTGAGGGAAAGAAGGCCATCCTAGCCTTATGCGCCCGCCAATCCGTTGGCGATAATAGGGACGCCGGGCCGCTTGAAAAAGCTTCACGAAATATCGATTAACATTCCATCAAAACCGGGCTCGATTCCGTGGGGCTTGAGAGCTTCTTCCAATTCTTCGTGAGTGGCGCCGCCGTGATGGCTGTGATGAGTGGTGACAACTCGGGAATTTGAACTCAGGGTGCCCATCTTGCGAAGGCGTTCCACCATGTCGCAGCATTGCTGGATATCCAAGTGGCCGTCGTACTCGTTGGGAACGAAGCCGTTGGTGCACTCGATGACGAGGGCGTCCAATCTGAAATCTCGGAGATGGAACCATGTTTCTTCGGGCCAGATGCCGGTGTCGGTAGCGTAAAGAAGGGTTTTTCCGTCGCGTTCGATGATGAGATTGTGGGCGTCCTCGCCCTGAGCGCCATGCTTGGCCCTCACGGGGATTATTCGGAACGCCCCGTGCTCAATGGGGCAGAACGACCGTGTGATGTTTACTTCCAGGGGCCAGGCCGGATATCGCCCCCATATTAATTTCGCGATCGTTGAGTTGGCGTAGATCTGGAACCCCAAGTGATCCATGTCGGTAAATGGGTGGAGTGCGTATTGAAGCTGGTCGACGGCGAAGTGATCTTCGTCGCTGTGGGTGTAAATCAGGCCGGTCCAGTCTTTGGCGTTGGTCTTGGACTGATGCATTTGCATCAAGGTGTCGGGCGGTAGGTCGACTTTGAGGCAGTTATCGATAACGGCGGCCGATCGGCTTCGGACATTCTTTCCGCCGTGCTCTCGGGCGTGCCGGCAGACGCGGCAGTCGCCATGGAAGGCGGGGATGCCGTCAGCAGCGCCGGTGCCCAGCAATTTGATCTTCATTTGGGGTTATTCGAAGTCTCCGAGTGACCAGAGCACGAGGCCGCTGAGAATCTTAGGGAAATAATAGGTGCTTTTCTGAGGCATCTTCTCCCCCCCTAGGGCAATAGTCCTCATATCTTCCACGCTCGGAGGGTTCATCAGGAAGGACACCGTCCCCCCTTGGTTCGCCATTCGCTCCGCTTCTCTTGCATCTCTGGTGTAAGCGATGTTCTCTAAGCCTTTGACGCCGAGAAGTTTCTCAAGAATGACGTGATGCAGAACACTCACGTCTAAAGACCTAAGGGCGGAGCTTCCATTGTCCATGGCGGCGAGGCGATCGAAGTCGATGGGGGTAAGGACAAGGCCATGCCCGCCTTCTAGAGCGACTCCGAATGCTTTGCGGCCAATCTTGTGCGCGGCGTCTAGGGCGTGCATCAGCCTTGTTGAGTGCACTTCTTCGATGGAGAACTCCTGAGCGAGCCGCGCTCGTATTTCGTCGGCGCTGAGGGTCATGCCGTTGATCATGCGGTGGGTGGGGAGTAGCACCAGGCCAGGGTCGGACATAGAGGTGAGGGCCATCATCATATAGTCCTCGGCGACGGGCCCCTGCTTGTCGCCCAGCATTTGGCGGAAAGTGAGGGCGGTTTCGTAGCGATGATGGCCGTCGGCGATCCAGACCTTTTGGCCAGCAAGCATGTTATGAAGAGACCTAATGGTCTCGGAGTCGGTGATCGGCTCGAGGCGGTGAGATGAGCCGCTGGCGTACGGGACTTCTACCGTAGAGTCTGCTTCGGCGGCTTTGATGGCTTTATCGATCTTGCCGTCAGCGTCCTCGTAGAGTCCAAAGATGCATTCGAGGTGAGAGCGTGTCGCTTCCAGGATGCGAAGGCGGTCTTCTTTGTGCTTTGGGAAGGTTTGCTCGTGGGGGAGGACGACGCCCTTTTCGTAGGGTTCAACTTTGATAAGGCTGATGAGGGCTGTCCGTTTGAACGTCTGGTTGATGTCGTCCAGCTTGAATTCTTGGGTGTAGCGATAAAAGGCGGGAGCCTTTTCTGGAGCGATGGCGCCATCCCTACGCCATTCGGCGAGGAGGGCTCCGGCGCGGGCGTACTTAATGAACTTGCTGCGGTCATCGGGCTCGTGCGCCGGGAGGGTTAGGTGGACGATGTTGTGAGGGCTTTCATTTGCCAAACCATCACGCTCAGCGGGGCTAATAACGTCGTAGGGCGGAGCCACGAGTTTGCTGATATCGCCCTCATTGGACGTGTATCGCAAACCGCGAAACGCTCGGATTTCCGGCATGGCAACGGAGTCTACTCTGATGAAGGATGAAGGATGAAGGATGAAGGATGAAGGCGGAAGGCGGAAGGAGGAGGGCGGAAGGTAAAGCTCAGAACTCGGAATCCGGCGTTGTGCTAGTTTCCGGGGATTAAAACACAGTGGCGCAGAGATCACGGAGTTTCAGAGTGGGGATGGGTGCACCGGCAAGTTTGAAATCCGACTTTCCGCGGTCCGAGTTCCGACCCCCCTTCATCCTTCCGCCTTCATCCTTTAACCAAGTAGACTCCGAGCGGTGCAGGCGGAAAGCTTTTTGAAGTTGTGCGCGGCTCAGGTTGAGGCGCGGTTGGAGGCGATTTTGCCGTCGCCCAATACTCGGCCAACGGAGCTCCATGAGGCGATGCGGTATTCGAGCTTGGCGCCAGGGAAGAGGATTCGGCCGGCGCTTTGCATTGCCTGCGCGGAGGCGGTGGGGCAGGTGAACCAGGCGGTGATCGACGCGGCTTGCGCGGTAGAGATGGTGCACGCGTTTTCCCTGATTCATGACGATCTGCCGGCTATCGATAACGACAACTTGCGGCGCGGACGGCCCACTTGCCATGTGCGGTTTGGGGAAGCCATTGCGATCCTCGCAGGAGATGCTTTGTTTGCCTATGCTTTCGAGGTTGTTTCAAAGATGTCGGCACCGCCTGAAGTCGTAATTCATTCGCTTACCACGCTTGCCACGGCCAGTGGATCTGGCGGATTGGTGGGCGGGGAGACGGTGGACGTGACTTCGGAGGGAAAGCCTGTGGATCAGAGCACGCTGGAGTACATCCACTCGCACAAGACGGGGGCTTTGATGTCGGCATCGTGCGAGATCGGGGCGCTTGTGGGTGGCGCTACGGCCGATCAGGCTTATGCGTTGAAGCAGTTTGGGCACGAGGTGGGCTTCGCTTTTCAGATCGCGGACGACCTTTTGAATGAGCTTTCAACGGCCGAGGCTCTGGGGAAAGCGGCCGGCTCTGACCGGGCTCGGTCTAAGGCGACTTATCCGGCTTTGCACGGCATTTCCGAGTCTCGTACGGCTGCTTCGGAGGCTATTGACCGGGCTTTTGAGCATTTGGATTCGATTCCGAATCCGGATACGTTGGTGGCGTTGGCGCGATATTCGATGGAACGGGTGCATTGAGGGGTGATCGGTGATCGGTGATCCGGTATCGGTGATCGGTAATCGGGTGATCAGGTTCTTGGCTTCGGGCACTAAGTTTTGTGGCTGGTTTTGGGCCTAGACTGGGGCGTGACCCTGAACGGGCGACTTTTAAACTCCGTATAATAAAAGTAGATTCGAGCGCCGACAACATCCCCGTCCGCAAGGACTGTTGGCGTTCGGAGACAGGGTTTGGACATCAGGCCCGACACGGTAGCAAAGCGTTCGCTCGCCGCAAGCATTGCGAGTCTCGCCTCGCGACCAAAACATAAAACATATGCATCAGGCACCGCTCCCGCAGGAGTACGCCGAGCTTTCTCCCGAAGAAACGGAGGCGCGCATCCTTTCGGCCAAAGCAAAGCTCGGTAAACGCGTCGTCATTCTCGGCCACCACTACCAGCGAGACGAGGTCATTCGGCACGCCGATTACCGAGGAGACAGCTATAAGCTGGCGAAGGACGCAACTCGCCATCCCGACGCTGATTACATTGTTTTTTGCGGCGTCCATTTTATGGCGGAGACGGCGGATATCCTTGCTCATCCCTCTCAGAAAGTGATCTTGCCGAACATGGCGGCAGGTTGCTCGATGGCCGATATGGCGAACCTGTTTCAGGTTCGCAGGTGTTGGTCGGACTTGGAGAAGGTGCTGGGGGAGGGTGGCGGGTTGCGGGTGACGGGTCACGGGTCACGGGTTACGGGTGACGGGGCGGTGGTATCGACTTCTCTTAGTTCTTCTGCCGTTACCCCTAACCCGCTACCCGTCACCCGAGTGATCCCGGTGACCTACATAAACTCGGCGGCTAACTTGAAAGCCTTCGTGGGTGAGCGTGGGGGGACGGTTTGCACTTCTACGAATGCGCCGGTGGCGGTCAAGTGGGCTTTGGAGCAGGGCGATAAGGTTTTGTTCTTCCCGGACCAGCATCTGGGGCGGAATACGGGGGTGAAGCTTGGCTACGACCCGGATAAGGACATGGTGCTTTGGGATCCGTTTAAGCCGCTTGGGGGGAATACGCCGGAGCGGTTACGAGAGGCGACCTTTATCCTTTGGAAAGGGCATTGCTCGGTTCATAAGCGGTTTACAGTAGAGCAGATCCAGCAGTTTCGCACGGAGTATCCGGGGATAAAAATTCTTGTCCACCCGGAGTGTGAGTTGGACGTGGTTAACGCCGCGGACTACTACGGCTCGACTGAATACATCATTAAAACGGTGGAGGCTTCGGGGCCGGGATCTATTTGGGCGATTGGGACGGAGATCAACCTTGTGAGCCGGCTGGCGAAGGAGAACCCGGATAAGCAGATATTCTGTCTAGATCTGCAGATTTGCCCTTGCTCGACGATGTACCGAATTCACCCCACTTTCCTTTGCTGGACGCTGGAGAAGTTGGTGGAGGGTGAGGTTGTCAACGAAGTTGTCGTGCCGGACGAGGTGAAAGAGTTCGCCCGGGTCGCGATCGATCGGATGTTGGCGCTAGCGTGATCAAAGCAAGAGTGAGGGGAATCCGCCGAGATGACGCCACTCTTATCCGGCCCGTGCCAGCGCCTGTTCGTGCAATAACGGGCCAGTCGTTTGGCGCGCTTGGATCCGGAACTCTCGTCCCCCGCATGAGCGAAATTCCAAGTGGGCACGGGACGCCCACTTGGTAGCATTAAGAGCACGAGCTGAACGCCAGCGCCGCATCATTTCTCCGCGGGGCCCCCGAACTCGAAGCCCACACAGCTTAAGGCTAGCAGGGCGTACATCGCGAATCCGATAAGCGCTATCGGTATCGGACCGGCTCGAGAAATCGGTATTGCCATAAGTCGGGCGCATCCGAGCCCGAACCCACAAGCGAGGTGGTGGTTGAGCAGATGCGAAATGCTGAGAGTTCCCGAGACGTATAGCCCGGCCACGGCCAAAATAAAAGGGACTTGTCCTTTATACGCTTCCAAACGGAAGCTTGCCTGCTTCATCGATCCACCTGCGGTGGAGAAGACGAACCGACGCCTTGGGTGTGTGACTCGGCTTCGAGTTGCTTCTTACATTGCACCACCTTGGCCCGAAGGCGTGTCCAAATGTCGGCAGGGAGTCTGTCACCTAATGCGCCTATGGGAATGCCATCCTCGCGGGGCTGTTGCTCCTCAACCATTTCACATTTCACGCCTAGGCCCTGACCGATGTCAATGAAAAAGTCGATCTTCCGCCTTTTGCCAAGGACCAAGGAGCGGAGAGGAGACGCGCTCGCGATAGGAAAGAGCGAGGGTAGCTCTTCCTGAGCAAGGCGCCTCGCAAGGGCATCAATATCCATCGGTGTATCGCGGTTGCCGCTGGCGAGGTCACCCGTGACAAAGAATTCCACCTCCAAATGCTGCCGCACATTAAGCGTTCCGCTGGCCGGCACCCCCTCCGGTGCTGCCTCCGTAGGTTGAGACTCGATGGACTGGCTAATAGGTACCTCTCGTGACGCCGCCGGGGGGATCCGTTCCGGCGGCCACGTGTCGACATAGGTGCTCGTGTTCCCATAAGTTAAGCCGCGAATGATATCATTTTGGTCGTTTGACAGAGCGCCTAGCGGTATCGAGTCACCTACGGCTAAGGCCCTCCACTCGGCGTCGGACAGGGAGCCCAATAGGCGGTACGCGTCCCAGTCGTTTCCTTGATCGCTAAGCAATGAGCCACTAAGCAGATCGCGCATCGTTAGTACAAACTCCTCGCTCGGGTGCTGAGGATTGTCTGCCGCAAGTGCCGCCCAATCCTCGAGGGTCGCGTAGCCGTTTGTTGCGGTCTCGCTCATGAATCTGGCCAGCGCATGGCGATTGCAGCGGGTTGTTGAGGAATTTTGGGGGTCCACAGGTTTGACAATCATCCATCCGTCAGCTTCGCTTACGGTCTCATGAGAGCGCGCCGCTAGTGTTAGTTCGTAGACGGCCTCGTTAAATTCTTTTGTGGAATCGAGGCGAAGCCCATAGAAGAGCAACGGGAAGAAGCTGTCGTCTCCGCAGGTTGCTATTAGGTTCTCGCCCCTGCTCT
>JANYLD010000327.1 GCA_025363835.1 Armatimonadota bacterium | reverse complement strand
CAAGGAGGTTCTTGATGAACCCGGGTACGTGCGCCCGGAGCTGTCTGGACGGATTGCCGAGGTTCCCGGTTGATCCTTGTCCCAGGTGGGGGGTGACGATTCCGTTGTCGTCCATCCAGTCTTTCAGATCAAAGTCGATGGCAAGAGTTGCAGCCGCGGAGCCTACAACGAAGGATTGGTTGAAGTTGTAGGCCACAACCGCGTATCCGTTGCTGACTAGAGTGGGCGAGAACTGCTTGCTTAGGCTCTTTCCGTTGCTCGAAAGGACAACGGAGACGTTCGGGCTGAGGAAGATCCTGACTCCGCTATAGCTTCCGGCGGCGACGACGGTCTGATCGAGGAATTGGAACTTCGGTCCCTGCGAGTCTCGAAGCTGCTTAACGTCGATGGACGTGCCGTCCGGGTTGGAGAAGACCACCGTGCTGCCGCCTGCGCTCAGAAGGTCGACTTCGTAGAGGTTGACGGTGACGGACGAGTCTCCGTTAAAGTTGTCGCCGTTGCCTGGCGCTGAGCCATCATCGGTAGCGAAAACGCTCACGCTGCCGGTTGAACCGCCGCTCGTACCGCCGGTTGATCCGGAAGATCCGCCAGAAGTCGATCCGGTCGTGCTGCCTGTGGAGCTTCCAGTGGTGCTTCCGGTCGATGAACCGGTCGTCCCGCCGGTGGTGCCCGTCGTGGAGCCGGTTGATCCGCCCGAAGTCGATCCGGTCGTGCTTCCCGTGGAGCTTCCGGTGGTGCTGCCGGTTGTGGAACCTGTCGTTGAGCCAGTGGTCCCGGTGGTAGAGCCGGTTGATCCGCCGGTTGTACCAGTGGAGCCGCCTGTCGTCGAGGAGCCGGTGCTGCCTCCAGAGGTAGATCCCGTGGTGCTGCCGGTGGTGGACCCAGTCGTACCGCCAGTGGTCGAGCCGGTTGAGCCTCCGCTCGTGCCCTTGCCGGTCGTCCCGCCTGTCGTAGAACCAGTGGTGCCGGAAGTTGTGCCGCCCGTGTTGGACGATCCGGTAGTGCCCGTAGTGCTAGTTGCGCCAGAGGTGCTGCCACCTGTGGTCGAAGATAGATTTGGTTTGTTGGAGCCAAGGCTGCCTCCGCCTGCTCCGCCGCAACCTACGAGGAGGGCGGCTAATCCGACTGCAATCCATGCTTTATGAATCATTGAATAAATCCTTCCAATTCGGCTGGGCCGATAAGAAGGAAGTCGGGACGCATAGGAGCGCGATCACAACGCACAATTACGAGTCTTGGCTTGTATGCCCGCAAAAGCAGGTAAGCGTACGGAAGACGCCCTGCATGCCGATGGTCTTTATTGCGGTGGAGGCCGCACGGTCTTACTTTTCTGATTCCACGGCATCTTCCAGGTTCGGAGCGGCAAAAATAACAGGTTTCATGGTCGGGAACGGGAGCACCTCACGGACATGGTCAGCACCCGTGAGGATCATGGCCATACGGTCCATTCCAATTCCGCAACCGCCTGCAGGGGGCATGCCGCTTTCCAATGCGTAGAGGAACTCTTCGTCCATCGGGTGGGCCTCCTCATCCCCCAAAGCACTCTCTCTAAGCTGCTGCTCGAATCGCTCTCTCTGGTCGACTGGATCGTTGATTTCGGAGAAGGCGTTGCAAAGTTCGCGGCCACGGATATAGCCCTCAAACCTTCTTGTAATTCCAGGGCGGTTGGGGTCCTTTTTGGCAAGTGGGGAAGTCTCGATGGGGTAGCCAATGACAAAAGTGGGTTGGAGGAGAGTGGGCTCTACGAATCGTTCAAGAAGCTTCTCAATGATGCCTCCAACGTTGGTTTCCTTGGCCGAGGATAAGCCGACGCGTTCCATCGCCTGCTTGGCGGTGTCGATTTGCTCAAGTTCCTGGGCAGTGATGCCGGAAAGCTTCTCGATTTCCTCAAGAAGGTCCACTCTTGACCAAGGCTTGCTAAAGTCGATTTCCACGCCGCCGGCATCAACGACGGTTGTTCCGTAAACTACATTGGCCACGTAACGCATCAGTTCTTCCACCAGGCTCATCATGTCTTCAAGGTTCATGTACGAGGCATAGAACTCGAGGAGGGTGAACTCGGGGTTGTGGCGGTTGGAAACGCCTTCGTTTCGAAAGACACGGCCGATCTCGTAAACGCGCGGGATATCTCCACAGATGAGGCGCTTAAGATAGAGCTCTAGCGATATTCTAAGCTTGACGTCAATGTCGTAAGCGTTGAAATGGGTCATGAAGGGGCGCGCGGAGGCACCGCCCGCTACGATCTGGAGGATCGGCGTTTCCGATTCAAGAAAGTCGTGTTCGTCGAAAAATCGCCGCGTCGCGGAGACAATCTTCATTCGGTCTAACAACAGCTTTCGCGCCGATGGGTTGGCGATCAGGTCGAGATGGCGATGGCGGTACCGTAGCTCCGGATCGGTCAGGCCGTACCAACTCTGCCCTTCCTTTTCCTTGCCTATCGGAAGGTAGTGAAGCGCCTTGCTCAGCGGCCAAAGGTTGTGGACTTCGATGCTCTTCTCGCCGGTCTTGGTCGTGAAGAGGCGGCCCTCAACGGCGACGTGGTCGCCGATGTCGAGAAGGCTGAAAAGTGCCCAAGGGGATTCACCAACGTTATCCTTCTTGACGTAGCACTGAATCTTCGCGTCTCCGTCGCTGAGGTGCATAAACGCAGCCTTTCCCATCGGACGAAGCGAGACGACCCTTCCTGCAAAGCGGACGGTGGCTTCGCCTATCTTCTCAAAATCTTCGAGGAGTTGCTTGGCGGTGTGGGTTGGATCGAATTTCTCGATCGCATAGGGGTCATGCCCCAGGTCGCGCATTTGTTGGAGCTTTTCGAGGCGCACCTCGCGGATGGACTTTTCCTCTGACATCGGGATGGAAATTGTACTTGGCTATTGGGTGTTGGGGCCGAGGGCTAAGGATTGAACCACAAAGAACACTAAGAACCACATAGAGTCACAAAGAGCCGTCCGCCACTTTGTGACTCTATGTGGTTCTTAGTGTTCTTTGTGGCTAGTTCTCAGACCCTTCTAGTGGGCGGTGTCCTGGCGGTTCAGGAAGCGGGTGATGGTGGCGGCCGTGTCTCTCAGGTAGACCTTCGTCATGCTGTCGAGGGCCGGCTGCTTTTCGGCTGCCTGCATTCGGGTAGCTAATCGGGAGAGCGAGTCGGAGGCCACGATCCGGGCATCATCGGTGATGGTGCCCTGAGGGGCGCCGGCTTGGACGGTTAGGGCGTAAACGGCGAAGCGCTGGAGGTCCCTGCGGAGGGGCGGGATAGGCTTATTGGCGCCGACCTCTTTGAAGATCGCGCCAAGGAGGAGGCCGAAGTGCTCGTCCATCGTGTAAGCATCCTTTCGATTGCCCCACTTGTAGGCGTTCTCGGCGATCCGGTCGGTGGTGTTAGCACCCATGAGGGTGGCGAACATTATCATTTGGTTTGCGGAGATCATGTCTCGGAGCGGAGCGTTCCAAGCGGCAGTGTCCTGCTCGTTGGGATCGAAACTCATTGTTTCCAGGATGTTCGTGGGGAGGTTGAAGGAGTCGGGGCCAAAGCAATTGTTGGCAATCAGGCTCATAGCCTGACGCTGCAGCTTCGGATCAACTGGCGCGAGGGTCGGGCGCTCTACCGTATCACCTTTGTAGCTTCGGGCGGCTGCTACGCCACCGACGAAGCGAGCGGAGAAACGGCCCTCTCTAAAGGTTCGATTGATGGACGTCAGGATCAGCTTCGTGCGCTGGTCGTAGCTTTCGCCCGGCCTTGGCAGGAAGTCGATCGCGTAGTGGCGGAGCCGGCTGGCGGCTTCGAGGTCGTCGGCCGAGTAGTTGAGTGGATCGGCAGCGTTGTCGAATCGGACCGCGTACGGGTCCCAGCTGTCAGCGTTCTCATCCGTCTCGTAGGCAAGACCCGGGCTACCGGCTTTCGCCGCGATCTTAGCCAGGCTTGCCCTTTCGGACTCCGGCTTGGCTGCGCCAAAATCGCTGTATCCGTAGGAGATCGCCCATCGGTCGTAGGGGCCCACCGTGGTGCCGAAGTAGTTGTGCTTGCCCTTCAACACAGCGACCATGTTCACGGGAACGTAGTCCATTACGCTGGAACTGACATTGTCTTTTGCGGTCAGATTGTCGTCACCAAGCTGATTTGTGCTGAGCATGGTCGAGCCCGCGAAGTTGTGACGCAGGCCGAGTGTGTGCCCTACTTCGTGGCACACGGTGTCGGCGATGTACTGCTTGGCGTAAGCCTCTTTGTCCACGGGAGTTCCGAGGGCTTGGAGGGTGTTGAGAGCGAAGTTGGCTGAGGCGGCAAGGCCCTCAGGCTCTTCACACGCATATTTGCTCCATCCCATCTTGCCGAGGCGGCTTTGCAGGGTTCTGAGAGCATCTTCTTTCGGGGTTGACCAGAGGTAAGCGTCTTCCGTTTCCTTAAGATCAGGGTGCCTCAAAAGCACCTTTGACGCCTTGGTGTGCGCGTCTTCTATGGCCGTGGTGGAGTTGTCGAAATCGTTGAGGATGTAGGAGAGCATGTTTGCATCGATCGTCACCGACGCGTTCATCACTTCCCCCGTGAAAGGGTCGACACGGCCGAGGGCGATGGCATAGCCGGCGTCCGGGCTCATGGTCCAGCGAACCACGTTGAAGCGGCCGTCAGCGTGGTCGTAGTCTTTGTCGGTTGGCGCGTCCTGGACTTGGATAGCATCTTTATAGCCCAGCTCTTCAAAGGCCCGATTCCAGCGCAGGATGCCTTCTTTTACGGCGCTACGGTACTTGTCGGGGACGGACGGATCGATGGTCCAGACGATGGGTTTCACCGGCGGAGACAGCGTCTCGGTCGGGTCCTTTTTCTTCAGGTTGAATCGGAAGATGTAGCGCTCCGTCCGATTGGGATCGAGGAACTTGCCGAGGCTGTAGAAATCCTCCGTGAAGTAGCCGACTCGGCCGTCCGCCAAGCGCGGGACGTAACCGTCGTCTTTGCGGTACCACATGTTGTAGGTGACCTTCATGGGGGCGCTGCGGTCATCCTCGAGTTGATCGGTGTTGGCGATGCCTAGAATGTCTCCGATGGAGGAGCCTTCGCCGCCACGGGGACTGAAATAGTGAAGGTGGGTTTGGATGACGGTGTTGTCAGAGAACGATTTGATGCCGTCCACACCAGACTTGTCTCGGTCCAGTCCGTATTGGCCGCCGAGCATGGCGTTGACTGCCTCGTTGATGCGGAAGGGCTCCCCGTAGAAGAAGGTGCTCACATTGAACAAGACCAGGTGCTTGATCGGGTCTTCTTGCTCAATTCGGAAGCTGCCGAGAATCGCGGTGGGGAGGCTCCGGCTCGCGGCCACATTGAGCATGTCGCTCGGGTCCCACCTGTACTTGAGGTTGGGCCGCACCAGATAGACCTGATCGTCATGGCGCTCAAAGCGGTAGGCGTCGATCTCGTTGTCGCCAAGTGGATCACCGGCTTGGAGAAGGATGCTTGTGATACCCGTGTTCATGGCCGCTTGAATCAGGAAAATCTTGTTCAGGTTAGCGGCAGGCAACTCAAGAAGCACGTCTTTCTTCCGCGTATAAAACGTGAATGCGCCTACGGACTTGGGCAGATCTTTGATCGCCTTCGCGTATTCGGCGGCGGCTTGCTCGTCCTTGGACGGATCGGCCTTCTTGTCCACGTCGGTTGTGGTCGGCTTATCCGTTGCCTTGACATCCGTTTTTGGGGTGTCCTTGGACTTCTTAGGTCCGGCGTCTTGGGCGTTAGCGGCGCCGGCGAGACAGGCGGTGAGGATAATCGCCAGTGCTGCTGAGGTTAGCGGACGTATCTTCAAGTTCAGATTTCTCCTTCGATTTCCCTATGCGGTTTCCAACGTAACGAGTGCTTAATGGTTCGGTTTATTTGTGCTCTCGCATTAAGCCCGCACTAGGAAATTACGCGAAACCGGCCTCTCTCGTGCCAAACCAAGACGGAACTTGCGAATTCTTAGCCATTTCCTGCCAGCCAAGACTAGGAATCACTAATGTGCTCAAGGGCGGGTTCGCCTATTGCCCGGCTTTGCCCCCTTCAAATGAGTTGGGGTCAAACGTGGGCGGGCAAACGTTGCATAGACATGGCGGCGCTGCCCTTCGGAGAACTCGTGCATTCAGACGATTTGATGCTGAACAAGTATAATTTTGGACGCCCCATCGGTTCGTTTTCGGCGCTGCCATACCCATGAGTGCTTCAAGTTTCCTTGTGAATAAGCGGAGAGCGGAGAGGGGCTCAGTCAGGCCCCGGTGGACCAAATGAACATTGCCAAGCGGGTTCTGGGGCGTCTGCGCCGAATCAAGGCTGAACGGATGCGCTACCGCATCCTGGTCGAATCCAACCTATTTGATCGCGAATGGTATCTGCGACAGTATCCGGATGTGCGCGTCGTGGGTTCGGACCCTGTAAAGCACTATCTGGAGACGGGCTGGAAAGAAGGGCGCAATCCGAGCTCGGAATTTGACACCAACTGGTACCTGTCGGTCAACAAAGACGTTGCACGGGCCAAGGTCAATCCTCTCGTTCACTACATCCTTAATGGAAAGGCCGAATATCGGTCCCAAAAGCCCCCGAAAGCAATTCTGGAGACTCGGCCGTTAAGCGAGGCTGGCAAGCATCTGGTCCAGGTTAAAGAGGAGCGGTCGGCGGTCGCCGTGCACCTGCACTATCCAGACTTGGCGGACGAACTCTTGACAGCCTGTCTTAACGTCCCTGGAGACTCCCGCATTCTGGCCTCAACGACCTCAGAGGAAGGGGACATAGCGGCCAAGGCATGGGCTTCCAAGTCCGGCTACGGCAAACTCGTCCTTCGGCGCTCTGAGAACCGCGGCAGAAACGTCGCCTGCTACACGACCGTTTTCCAGAAAGAGCTTTTGGAGTGCGACCTCTTCTGCCACATCCACAGTAAGAAGTCTCTCTACACGGGTCTGGACGAGTGGGGGAGCAATTGGCGACAACACAACCTCAACCAACTCCTCGGATCCAAAAAACACGTCGAGCAGATCTTTGACATCTTTCGCCACCAGGACCGCGTCGGGGTGGTTTCTCCCTATCCCAATCCGGAGATGCCGTACGCCTCTTTCACGCGGCTTTCCAACCAGCGTTCGGGGAGCGAATTGTCTCGCCTGCTCGGTATCCAACTGGACTATGACGGATACTTCGACTATCCACTCGGCAACATGTTTTGGGCCAGATCGGAGGCTCTACGGCAGTTGATCGATGGCCGCATTGGCTACAACCAATTCGCAGAAGAACTTGGCCAGACGGACGGAACTTTAGCCCACGCGATTGAGCGGTGCATCTTGTTCGTGGCGCGGGCAAACGGATTCGATTGGGTGGAAGTGAACGCGGATGCGGGCACGTACAACGTCGGTTGGAGCGAGCGCAATTTCTTCCAATATCAGAGCACGCGCTCATACAAGAGCTTTATCGAAGCCATCGATTCGGCAAAGACCGTATCGTTCGACATCTTCGACACTCTGATCACCCGCATCGTGCCTAAGCCAGACGACCTCTTCGACATGGCGGAGGTTCGACTCGACGCGAGCCTGGACGTCAAGACCGACTTTCATCGATATCGTAAGGCGGCAGAAGCAACCCTTCGGCTCGCGAAGAACAGTGGGGACGTTAGCTACGATGAGATCTACGAAGAGTTGCAAAAGCGGCCGGAATCCAAGCATTACGCCAACGAGGCGCGCCATACCGAAGAAGAGTTGGAGCTACGACTGACGATTGCGCGTAACCAAGTAGTGAGGGGGCTCAATGAGGCCATCGAGCGCGGGAAAAGGGTGATCCTCACAAGCGACATGTACCTGCAGCAGAAACAGGTTGAGAGGCTTCTGGAAAAGGCAGGGGTCAAGGGATATCACAAGCTTTATCTATCCAGCGAAGAGGGCCTTCGCAAGGACGACGTCTCTATGTGGCATCACCTTATCGAGCATGAGAATGCTAAAGACCCCTCCTTCATTCACATTGGAGACAACGAACACTCGGACTTGCAGCTACCAGGAATCCTAGATATCCGAACTTTCCACATCATGTCGCCCCGAAATTTGTTTGACTTCACTCCGATCGGCTACCGAATGCGCAGGACGGGCAGCAAACATTATCCTCTGGCACTGGGCCCGACGATTGCCGCGCTTTGCAACGACCCATTTGAAGGAAGGGCATAGTCTGCTGATCGATCAAGCCCGAAAGCTCGGATATACGGCCTTCGGTCCCCTCATTTTGCGTTTTAGCACGTGGTTGGCGGCGGAAGCGCAGCGCGAGGGCGTTCACAAGCTGTACTTTCTGTCCCGAGAGGGCTACTTCCTGAAATCTCATTTCGAGAAGAGCTTGGCACTCGGTCTTGTGAATGCGCCGGGTATTGAAAGTCGATACCTTCTGATATCGCGCCGTGCCGCTTTTGGAGCCGTGAACAAGACGCGGTCCAGCCTGAAAGCAATCCTTGAGGCGGGCGAGTTTGACGGCCGTTTGTACAATCTTCTCGAAGCGCGTATCGGATACTCACCTGAGGTCAGCGAAAAAATAGGTTTGCCCAACGTCGAAGTGAGCCTTCTCGACGACGTCGAGAAGACACTGGACATCCTGATCCATCATCTGGAGCCGCTCAACGAACTAGCCCTCAAGGAGCAGAAACCGATGCTCGAATATCTGGGCGCCGAAGGGTTCACCGGCGGGAGTCCGCTGGGCCTGGTCGATCTAGGCTATGCCGGCTCTATCCAGCGTTCTCTTCAGAGCATGACGGGCAATAGGTTGGCGGGATTCTATTTCGCCACAACCAAGACGGTTAACGAGTGGCAGGACGAGTCCAATCGTCTCTTCGCGTGCTTTGCCAAAGACTGCAGCCTAGCTAAGATGCCACCCGTCTACCGGTACGCGCTCGCTCTAGAAAGTTGGATGACGTCGCCGCAAGGACAATTGACCTTGTTTGAGATGGACGCCGGCAAACCCGTGCCGAAGTTTGGACCGGTAGGCAAAATGCAAGCGAATTTCGAAATCTCGGAGGCGGTGGCGGAAGGGGTCGAGCGGTACATGGAAGACATCGCCTACCTGGCGCCTTTCGATCCGACCTGGGAGGAAACGCTTGTTAGTAGGTCTGAGAGCATCATGACGGTGGCGCTTGAGTCTGCCGCATTTTCGACGATTCTCAATTTTCTTTGCGTGGAGGACGACTTCTGCGGAAAGGGAGAGATTCCCATTGCCGAACTCGTTGCTACCTTGATGAACGACATGCGCCTTTCTAATGTGGTTTAGACGATGAGCGCTTCTCGAAATCCGATCGTTTCGATTATCACGCCCACTTACAACCATGAGGGCGTGATTGGGCCGTGCATTGAAAGCGTCCTCTCCCAAACTTTTACAGACTGGGAAATGATCATCATTGACGATGGCTCAACGGACGGAACCGCTGAAAGAGCCCGAAGCTACAAGGACGATCGCATCCGCTTTTTTACCCAAGAAAACAAAGGCGTTTGGAAGCTGGCGGAAACCTACAATTTTGCTTTGCATGAGGCCAAAGGGGACCTCGTTGCCATCCTGGAAGGCGACGACTATTGGCCAGAAGATAAGCTTGCGATCCAGGTTCTGGACTTCGAGTCGCCAGAGGTTGTCCTATCGTCTGGTTCAACTCAAATTGTTAAAGACGGAAGTCCGGAGGGCCTCACTCCGGTTAAAACGCCCGCGGAAGCGGTGGCCAACAACCGTCCCGTTGGACGGGCGGCGATGCACATGATTAGTCCGGGATCGCTCACCTATACGTTCCCCGTTTCAACGGTTCTGAGAACGGCCGCGCTGCGGAGGATTGGTGGATTTCAGCAGCCATCCTACATGCTGGTCGTCGATTTCCCTACCTTCCTCCGCATGACTCTTGAAGGTGAGTTTCGCTTTCACGATCGGGTGCTGGGATGCTGGCGTAGGCATAGTTCTTCTGTGACGCTAAGCCGTATGTCCGAGATCGTCGAGGGCGCGTACCGCTATGCGTTCGAATTTGTCCGCACCTACCGCGACCGCTTGCCGATCAGCGACGCCGAACTCGACCAAATCGAAAATCGGTGGGACGAGCAGAACGCGATGGCTTGTATCTTGAGAGGCAGACTCTTGAATCGGCTTGGGGAACGCACCCTAGCAGCAAAAGCGTTCCGAGAGGCAAACCTCTACCGGACCGGCAGGCGGACCCTCAGAATCGCCCAGATTGCCGCAGCCCTGTCCGGCGCCGGTCTGCCGGTCGACCCGTTCTATCGGCTTCTGGGAAGGGTTCCCTTGGATGAGGCGATGACCCTCCACACAGGAGACACAACGATTAGCGTAGATGATATGAAGCGCGAGCGAGTTGTTGGACGTTGGAGGGCCTAACCGCTTCCCAGTTGCCTCTTTGGGAGGCGTGAGCCATAATTCAGCGGCGTCGAGGCACTCTATGACACTCGGTATTTCTGGAAAGTTTCGCGCTTCCCGAGCCTCCCTACGCTTCGGGGGCGACGCGATTGTCTAAAGAAGAGCGGCGAGAACGACTGCGTAGGGAAGCGGACGGCGTTAGCTTGCTTCCCGAGGCGTTCGATAAGCTCTCTCAGGGCTTCGACCTTTCCCCCCAAGGGAGATTAGGACGCAAACTGTTGCCTCGGGGCAGTTGGCGGGAGAGCTTATTCATGCGGCTTCTGCGGTCTCCAGTCCCGGCGGAAGGACAGCCCAATCCATTGGACGCGGCCCGGCAGTTCGGGCCTCGCATTGTTGATTTCACGTCGGCCGTTGTTGAGGACCTCCGCGAGGCGCAAAAGACTTCTGACGTGGACGAGCAATACGGCCGGTCGCTCGCCGCCATGCTGGAAACGGGCGAGTCGCGAGGGCCGAATTACGTTCCTTACGAGCCCGATTTGAAGCCCCCGTTGGACGCCGCCGTCCGGTTGATTGCCTTTTACTTAACGCAGTTTCACCCCATTCCTGAGAACGACAAATGGTGGGGAAAGGGTTACACGGAATGGACGAGCGTGTCTAAGGCAGTCCCCCAATTTGTAGGCCAATATCAGCCACATCTACCAGACGAGCTTGGCTTCTATGACCTGCGCATAAGAGAGGTTCAGGAACGGCAGGTTCAAATTGCAAAGCAATACGGAATCCACGGGTTTGCCTTCTACTACTACTGGTTTGTGGGCAAACGCCTCTTGGAACGGCCGCTTGATAGCTTTTTGACGAACACGAAAATCGATTTCCCCTTCTGCCTCATTTGGGCGAACGAGAACTGGACGCGAAGATGGGACGGTAGGGAAGAGGACGTCCTTATGGCCCAGGACCACTCCCCGGAGTCGGACCTGAAGTTCATCGAGGACTTGAGGCCGTACATCGGCCACCCGAACTACATTCGCATCGACGGCCGGCCTTTAATCGGCGTCTACCGGGCCGATCAGCTACCCAACCCCAGGCAAACGGTATCGAGATGGCGAGAGTATTGCGTGAAGCACGGGTTCGGCAATCCCCTCCTCGTGGCCGCCCAGACTTTCGGATTTGAGGACCCCACGGAGCTGGGATTTGACGCGGCTATGCAGTTTCCCCCTCACAACGAGCATAGCCACGGAGAGTTTCACATCGACTACACGACCGGGCGGCCCCGGGCCCTGCACCAGGGTTACCGCGGATTCTTATGCAGCTATCCGGCACTCGTAAAGGCCAACCTTGATGGAAAGCCGCTCCCGAGTTACCCGCTGTACGAGTCTGCCTTTCCTATGTGGGACAACACTCCGCGTGTGCCTCAGAGAGGCAAGGCATTCCTCTATTCGAGTCCCGAACTGTACAAGCTCTGGTTGTCCAAACTTTGCGAGCGATCCATTGGAGCCAATGCCAAAGGTAACCGGCTGGTCTTCCTCAATGCCTGGAATGAATGGGCGGAGGGAGCCCACTTGGAACCTGACAGGCGTTATGGCTATGCCTTTTTAAAGGCGACACGCGAGACCCTGGACGCGGCGAGCGACCGAGCTGCCCCTGCTACGGCTCCGCATCCTGAAAGAGAAGTGATCGAGAGGCTGGTCGATAAGCCACGAGAGCCTGTGCTTCTTTATGACATGGGCAAGACTGGTGTGGAAAGGCTGTACGAAGGTCTCTCGAATCAGGAGCAATCCGGGCAGGTGCTGCAAATTCGTCGATTTGGTATTGGCACCCGTTCGACCATGCCAATGACCCTGCCTGAGGAAAGCCCCCCTGCGCGCGAAACCTCGCGCATGATCTTAACCTGGCTCCGGGGCGGCGACGAGAATGCGCCAGTCCGCATCGTCACCGGAGTTAGAGATCCGATCGAACGTAATATCCACGCCTTTCTCGAGGTTGTGCAGCAGATCATGCCGAACCTCGCAGCCCGATATGAGGCGGATGATGTCACGGGTGAAGAGCTACAGGAGCTCTTCTTGACGATGTTCGATCAGAGCACACCTGAAACGTGGTTTGATGCCGAGTTGAGATCGACCTTCGGCGTTGACGTTTACGCGACGCCGTTCCCGCATGACAAGGGATTCCAAATTCTGGACAAGGGTCGATATCGTGTTCTTATCGTTCGGAAGGAGGATCTTGATGGAGGAGGAAATCATGCCGCTGCTGAGTTCTTGAGCGTCCCAGACACGGCACTCTTTGGGGCAGATTGCGAAGACGAGATGCTGCGTGGAATGGCCGCTCTTCTCGAAGTGGCGCCGTTTCCGGAGCACTTCGTGGACCGCCTTCTCTCGACGCGCTACGCCACGCACTTCTACACGCCAGAAGAGCTTCTAACGGCCCGCGCCCGGTGGGGTTCGTTCTTTGTCAAGCCTCGCCCTTTATGGCAATGAATTGGAAAGGATCTAGTCCCAGGTAACCATAAGGACTCGAGCTATACCGGACGACATAGGCGTCCTTGAAACCTACGGCTTTCAGCTCGTCCAGGACCTGCCATCCAAAGTGACGAAAACAGAGGCAGCCCTTCGAGCTCAAGGGGTCCACGTGGTACTCCGGCTCCAACAGATGCTCGATCTCACCATCGGGCCGGACCCTAGCACGTTCCGTGGATTCTTGCTTATCGGGAGTGAAGGGAACGCTTAGAATGAGCCTGCCCCCGGGGCGAAGCACTCGGAAAATTTCAGCGAGGCCAACCAGGTGGTCGGGGACGTGCTCGAGAACCTCGAAGCACATGACGGCGGCAAACGAGGCATCTGGAAAGGTGAGGTGCATGATGTCCTCATTCCGAATGCCCTTCTCGTCCTTTTTCCCGCGCTCGAAATCGGAGCCGAGGTATTCGCTGCCCTGGACTTTTTTATGCCTATTGCTTAGGACCCTAAAAAGGTTGCTGACTTGCTCCGTGAGATAAAGGGGGTCCCCTCGCTGAAGTCGTGATTCCAAGTCTAAGAGGTGAACAGAGGCGCGAAGCCGGTTGCTCAAATGGCACTGGAAGCATACGACACTTTCCCGCCAAGCAGGATAAGTGTGCCCTTGGATGTGGCTGGTAAAGGCAAAATCGACGTGAAAGTTGCTTGGCTTGCCGCACACGTGACAGAAAGCTTCAATTCTGAACGGGGCTTCACTCGTGAAAAGGGCCCCCTCGGCTACTAGTTGTAGTTGTTTCTTATCTTCGTTATCAGCTTCGAACCGTTGGAATTCCTCGATCGATCTGAATCGAGCCACCTCCATTGGAGGAGAGCCAACGGGAGCCGTTAGTCGAGATGTAAACAAGGAGGCGAGGCGCTTGAGAGGTGAGGCGCTTCCCATGTTTGGATCGTACTCCACTTGACGTTCAAGCGGCCCTATCTATCAAGCGGCCAGGTGTTCAAGTGATGCCCGCTTCTTAGCAGCGGGATCGAAGTGGCGCTCGATCAGGAGGTAGAAAAGCCAGGCGGCTCCGATAGCGGCCGGGGTGCCTGCGAGGACGAGGACCAAGAATTGAGCCCAATCGGAGAGGTTAAAAGGCCTGATCGCGTACTGCCAAACGAGCTGGATCACCGGTAGGTGAATGAGATAAAGGCTATACGAAAACGCGCCGATCGAAAGCATGCGCTTGCTGCAGAGAAACGCGTTGAGCCGCTTGTTGCCGTGGCAGCCGGCCATGATGAGGCAAGCGGCTGAGAGGCCGATGACAAGGTCGAACCAAAGGAATTTATCGCTCGCTTTTCCAAGGCTCGTAGAGTGCATCTTGATAGCCAGAGCGGCGAAAAGTAAGCAGCTGGCTAGTGCCCATGGGAACTTGGCCGTTTTTTGTCTCCAGTTAGGATTTTGGTAGAGGTAGGCGGCAGTTAAGCCAAGGGCAAACATGGCAAGGTACTGCGCGGTGAGGCCGACGTAGGGGGAGTGTTGGGTCTTCACCGCGACGATGTAGCCGAGGGCGATGGCGGTCGCGGCCGACCACCAAACATTGCCACTAAGCCAGATGAGAACGAGCAGAGGGAACAGCAGATAGATCTGGCACTCCACCGCGACCGACCAGAAGACTCCGTTGATCTGGTTAGTGCCGTACACGTCATTGAGCAGAAAGAGCGAGTACCACGCCTGACCAGGCCTCAACGGCAGCATGACGTCCCAAAGGGTTCCCGTCTTTGTGTGCAGCAATGCGAGTGTGAGGAGAACGGTGAGAACGAGAGCTGCATAGTAGGGCGGAAGAATGCGCCTGGCCCTCCGCAGATAAAAACTGAGCGCTCCATGCCACCCAGAGGCTCCCTTCCGAGCGATTGGAAGGCCGAGGCAGAAGCCTGAAATGACCATGAAAACGGTCACCGAGAAGTGGCCAAAAGAGAGCCAAGTGGTGAGGCTTTGGACGGGCCCCGTGCCCGGATGCCGGTTGTAACCGATAGGCCAGATCGTGAGCCAGATATGGTGAACGAGCACATAGAGAGCCGCGAGGGCGCGCATGCCATCTATGAATTCAATTCGGGGAGCGTCCGATGGCGCAGACGGCGTGGAAGGGAGCTGTTGCTTAGGCTCAGGAGTGGTGATCAATCGTTACCTTCCAGCTTACGAGACTTTGGCGGCGATGACTCGGAATAAGCCACAATCCTTAGCGCCATGGATTCCCAACCGCCCTCTCGAATAGCCGTCATTGGAGGCGGCTTTAGCGGCACCATGGCTGCCGTGCAGATATTGCGGGCGGCGAACAGGCCCCTGGAACTCCACATCATAGAGCGGAAGCCACCGTTGGGCCGCGGGGTGGCTTATGGGACTCGCTATGGGAGCCATCTGCTGAACGTTCCGGCGGGGAAGATGAGCGCATTTCCTTCCGACCCGGATCATTTTCTTCGTTGGCTGCAAGCCCATCCCGAGTTGCTTTCCGCCCCGCCCACTCCGACGACCTTTGCTCCTCGTAAAGTCTATGGCGCTTACGTGCAGTCGTTGCTGGCCGAGGCTGAGGCAAAGGCGACTGTGGATGTGCAGGTCACTCACTGGACCGATGAGGCGATCGACCTCGACATCTGGGACGGGCACGCTACGATCAACCTGGAAAGTGGGCAGTCTTTGGAGGTTGACCGCGTCATCTTGGCGATCGGTAATTTCCCGCCGGGGCACCCTCACCTTGGCGACCGGTCGTTCTTTGCGAGCGAGCGGTACGTGGGCGACCCCTGGCAGAAAGGAAATCTGGATTCGGTCAAGCCCGATGATGTTGTCCTCCTGATCGGTTCAGGTTTAACGGCTCTAGATTTGACTTTGGGTATGCGCGAGCGGGGACATAAGGGGGTCGTGCATCTGCTGTCTCGCCGAGGGCAATTGCCCCAGCGGCATCAAAATGCAGAGCCTTATCCACGGTTCTTGGAAGAGCCATTGCCGGTTACTGTTCGCGCCCTTGTCAAGCGGGTCCGGCAGGAACTAAAGAAGGCGCAAGCGGCCGGAGTGGATTGGCGACCCGTGCTGGACGCCTTGCGTCCTCAAACTCAATCTATTTGGCACGCTCTGCCTTTGCAGGAGCGGCGGCGCTTCTTAGGCCGCGTGCGGCCCTATTGGGAAGTCCGCAGACACCGCATGCCACCTGACGCGGCGGCTTTGGCCGATGAGATGTTGGCTTCCGGCCGGCTCCATTTGTATGGGGGCCGGCTCGTGTCGCTTGATGAGCGTGACGGAGGGGTGGAGTCTCGCTTTAGAGAACGGGGGGCAGCAGAGGACACGGTTGTCAGAGTCGACCGGGTAATCAACTGTACTGGCCCAGAGTGCGACTACAGGCGAATGAGACACCCGTTGATTGCCAGCCTGCTCGGGCAGGGGTTGGTCCGGCCGGATGATTTGGCTTTAGGGCTGGATACGGATGCTTCCGGCTCCTTGCTGGATGCCGAGGGCCACCCTTCTCACATTCTCTACACGCTGGGTCCGCTGCGGAAAGGCACGCTTTGGGAAACGACCGCTGTGCCGGAGATCCGGGTCCAGGCTGAGGAATTGGCTGCGACGTTGCTTTGTGATTCGTAAATTGCGTAAATCGTAAATCGTAAATCGTAAATCGTAAATCGTAAATGGCCGGACTGAGCGTTAGGTGCCCAATCAGCGCATGTCCGATCCCCTCCGGCGACTTAACGACTTACGACTTACGACTTACGATTTACGATCTACAAGCCCAGCGCGGGACATAGAGGCAATCCCGAGTCCGAGCGATTTACGATTTACGATTTACGATTTACAATCCCACAGAGGTACCCTCAGCGGGTGAGTGCCCCCGCTAAAACCGACCTCGACACGCTTTGTATCAACACGATCCGCGGCCTTGCTATGGACGGCGTCCAGGCGGCCAACAGTGGGCATCCAGGCTTGCCGATGGGCGCGGCGCCGTTGGCGTTTGCTTTGTGGCAGCGGCATCTTCGGCACAACCCCAAGAATCCAAAGTGGTTCAACCGGGACCGATTTATTCTTTCGGCCGGCCACGGGTCGATGCTTCTCTATTCGTTATTGCATCTAACGGGCTATGATCTGCCGCTGTCGGAGCTAAAGCAGTTCCGCCAGCTCCATAGCAAGACGCCGGGACATCCGGAATATGGCCATACGGTGGGCGTCGAGATGACGACCGGGCCCCTCGGGCAGGGTTTCGCCACTAGCGTAGGATTTGCGATCGCCGAAAAGTTTTTAGGGGCCACGTTTAACAAGCCCGGGCACGAGATCATCGACCACTTCACCTACGGCATCTGCTCTGACGGCGACATGATGGAGGGCGTCTCCAACGAGGCCGCCTCTTTGGCCGGCCATTTGCAGCTTGGCAAACTCATTTTCCTGTACGACAGCAACCACATCACGATCGATGGACGCACGGACATCACGTTCACAGAAAGCGTGGAGATGCGGTTCAAGGCCTTGGACTGGCAGGTGCAGGTGATTGATGGCATGAACGTGGATGCGGTCGACCGCGCGCTCACCGAGGCGGAGAACGAAAAGACAAAGCCATCCCTCATCATTTGCCGGACTATCATCGGCTACGGAAGCCCCAACAAAGCGGATACCCCCAAGGTGCACGGATCAGCGCTTGGAGAGGCTGAGGTCGAGCTTTCAAAGCAGTCACTCGGCATTCCGTTAGAGCCCAAGTTTTATATCTCCGACGAGGTGCTGGCGGAATTCAGGAAAGCGGTTGACTTGGGTGCTGAAAGGGAAGCGGAATGGCGCAAGAAGCTTGCCGCCTATGAGGCGGAGTATCCCGAAGAGGCGAAGACTCTGCGCAAAGCGATTACGGGCGAGTTTGGGCCGGAATGGGTCGAGGCGCTGCCTTCGATCAAGGAGAAAATCGCGAGCCGGGCATCGAGCGGGATTGCGATCAACGCGATAGCCTCCTACATTCCAACGCTGCTCGGCGGCAGCGCCGACCTGGCAGAGAGCAATAACACGCATATAAAGGACTGCGCCGATTTCCAGCCGGACACTCCTACCGGACGCAATTTGAACTTCGGAATTCGAGAGCATGCGATGGTGGCCGCAGTAAACGGTCTGACTCTGCACGGCGGATGCCGGGCGTATGGCGCCTCGTTCCTGATCTTCACGGACTACTGTCGCGCTTCGTTACGGCTCGCAGCTTTGATGGGTTGTCCTTCGATCTTTTTGTTCACGCATGACTCGATCGGGTTGGGCGAGGACGGTCCCACCCACCAGCCGATCGAACAATTGGCGTCTTTGCGCGCGATCCCGAATTTCAATCTGATGCGGCCCGCAGACGGAAATGAGACAGTGGCTTGCTGGAAGATTGCGCTGCAAACCCATGATCATCCCTGTCTCATGGCTCTGACGCGGCAAGGCCTGCCCCCTTTGACGCCGGACGACGTGCAGCACCACCCTGCGGAGAAGGGCGCCTACGTTCTGCAGGAAGCCTCAGGTGCGGCAAAGCTTATCCTTGTGGCCACGGGCAGCGAGGTGAGCGTCGCGGTCGGGGCAAAGGAGATTTTGGAGAGAGAAGGCATTCCGACTCGCGTGGTGAGCTTCCCAAGCTGGTTCCTATTTGAACGACAGCCAAAGGCTTATCGTGAAGAGGTCTTGCCCAAAGGAACGCCGACCGTCTCGATCGAAGCGGCCACTTCCTTTGGATGGGATCGTTATGCACAGGCACACGTTTCTATAGATCACTTTGGCGCTTCAGGGAACGGTGAGGCAGTTATGAAGGAATTCGGGTTTACCGCCGAAAATGCGGCAATGGTCGCGAAGGAATTGCTCGAGACGCCTTAGGTTGCGGAGCCACCGACTCAGAATGGAGAGGATATTTATTGTGGCGGTCATTGCCCCGCCCGTTTTCATCGCGTTTGTTATCAGCCGAATCGTGAGGCGAATGAGACCGGAGAGCAGTTTCCTGCTCTTCTTATCCGTCGCAAGCCGGGTCAGTCTCGATTGCTTCAAGAACGCAGTCGCCGAAGTTGCTCCGAACGCTGCCATTACGGCGACCGAATACACAATGTCTGCAAAAACAGCCCGGTTTCGGCTTCGAGTCGAGTCTTATGCGACGCCTCTCAAGGGGGCAGCGGGCTACCTTACAAAAACCCCCGGAGCAGAAGCGGCAGTGAGAGGCCATCGGGGTTGGACGTCGGTTGTCGTGAGCTCACGAACAGAAGACAGGGCCGCCGCCAAGGAATTTGCCGGTAGAGTTTGCGCACTACTCATCGATCAGAGAGCTTCCGCCATCTGGACTACGGACACGGCGGTGGTTCAAGTTATCGATCAAAACCTTGTCGCAAGACTGTCCGCCGGATCGCCCGCCCTAGGATAAGTTTCCGCCGCAACGGGCTGCGATGGAGCGGTTGAGCCCAAGCAGGAACCGCGACCTGGTGCAAGGATTGATGTCAGGTTCTGCACGCCTTCCAGAGAAACTCGTTGAGAGCGATG
>JANYLD010000252.1 GCA_025363835.1 Armatimonadota bacterium | reverse complement strand
GGCGTTGAGTTCGCCGTTAAAGCCCCCCTTCCCGCTGCGGAAGAGGGCGGCATGTGGGTTTTTAAAGAAGGATGAAGGCGGAAGGATGAAGGATGAAGGCCGGACACCGGAGAGTGTTTGGGCGTTATGCCTGAGGAGCTTGGAACTCGGAGCTCGGAATTTCGGAGATCGAACCGGATTACCCATCTCCGATTTCAGATCACAGCATGGACGAACATTGAAGGAAATGAGAATTAACAGATGAGTGCAGTTGCAGAGAAGCCGGGCGCAGGCGCGCAGCAGATGAAGAAAGACATGGGCTCGGCCATCACCGAGGCGCTCTTCGAGGAGATGGAGAGCAATCCCGACATGATCTGCCTCGGCGAGGATATCGGAATCCTCGGCGGCGCATTTCAGATCACCACCGGCTTGCAGGCCAAGTACGGCGCCAATCGAGTCGTCGACATGCCGATCAGTGAGGCCGCCATTATCGGCACCGCAACCGGTGCCGCTTTGAACGGCAAGACCGTCATGGCCGAGATGCAGTTCATCGACTTTATCTCCTGCGGGTTCGACCAGATCGTCAACATGCTTGCCACCTACCACTACCGAACGGGTGGCGAAGTCAACATGCCGGTTGTCATTCGCGGACCAGCGGGCGGCTATGGCGGTGGCGCACTTTATCACAGCCAAATGAACGAGGCTTGGTTTGCCCATTCGCCCGGCATCAAGATCGTCTGCCCGTCGACCCCCTATGACGCGAAGGGCTTGATGAAGGCCTCGTTGCGAGATGGCAACCCCGTCATTTACTACGAAAACAAGCAGCTTTATCGCCTTAACAAGATCGCGGAGGAGCTACCAGAGCAGGATTACATTGTGCCGCTCGGCAAGGCCTCTGTTCGCCGCGAAGGCACGGACGTCACGTTCGTCACCTATGGCAATCCTGTCTACTTCTGCCTTCAGGCCGCTGACATTCTCCAGGAAAAGGGTGTTAGCGCCGAGGTTATCGACCTCCGGACCCTCGTCCCCTTGGACGAAGATGCGATTCTAACGTCGCTTGCTAAGACCAACCGCCTCGTGGTCGTCAATGAGGCGCCCAAGACCTGTGGCTTCGCCGGAGAAGTCATCGCCCGGGTCTGCGACAAAGGATTCGATCTATTGGACGCCCCGCCTCAGCGTGTGACTCGTCTGGACACGCCGGTGCCGTGGGTAAAGACCCTGGAATTGTTCGTCCTACCGTCAGTGGAAGAAATAGTGGCCGCGGCTCTAAAAGTCGTCAACTTCTAGCGGGAATAAATAGTAAGTTGCTCTGGCCCTTTCGGCGAGAGCAACTTACTAAGATGTTTACCGCCCGACGACGCCGGCCGAGCCGCTCGCGCCGCCCGTTCCGGTCACGCCAGTGCTTCCCGTAGATCCCGTCGTTCCCGTAGTCCCGGTCGTGCCAGTAGTTCCAGTTGTTGTGGATCCTGTGGTTGTCCCCCCGGTGGTCCCAGTTGTGGTCGCGTCCGTAGTCCCGGTGGATCCTGTGGTGCCCGTTGTGGTCGTGGTTGTTGTCAGTGCGGTTCCTGAGATTGTAAAGCTTGCTTGAGTCGTGTTACCGGAGCCTGGGTCCGACAGCTGAACGGTTACGTCGCCGGGAGCCAAGGCGCTGATGAATCCCACAGGGGTCAAATCGACCAACGTATTTCCGGTAACAACGCTCCAAACGAGCGACCCGGGAGGCAGGAAGATGACGTTGCCAAGGTTGTCGATGGCGTGGCCGCTCAGTTGGGCGGTGATACCTGTTTCCATGACGAAGGGTGCGCCGTCAATGACAATGCTCTGAATGGTGCTGGAGAAGCTGACCGGCTCCTCAACTTGATTCCCCGCGTTGACGATCACGTTGGCCGAGAACGTGGCGAGCAAAGGTCCCTGCGCATCGTTATCGAGATAAGCATTCCCCGTCACGTTGTAATCGCCTGGGGTCAGGTTTGCAAACGTCACCGGTTTTACATAGGCAAGCTTGGTGACGCGGTTGATGGTCTGAGTGAGGGGCGCGTCCGATCCTCTTTGAATCGTAAGGACCACGCAGTTGGCATAAGGTGGAAGGCTGCGCGTTGAAGCAGGCCAATTGATATTAAAGAGAATGCTGGTTCCACCGGTACTGCCCGTGCTCGTGGTCGCAGTGCCGCCTGTAGTTGCCGTGGTGGCTGAGGTCGAAGTCAGGCTGGATCCTCCGCCGCTTCCTCCGCAGCCGATCAAGATCACTGCAAGGACGAATAAAATCGCCGCAACGATAAGGGAACGATCACGAATATTGGAACCAATCATCGATTTGCCTAAGTCACCCGAGAAGCCCTTACATTGTAGGCGATTGCGCAGTTTAAATCCAAATCCCTCTAGTTGAAAAGGAAACGTCGGATATAGGCGCGGTGCCTTTTGTAAACATTACTGTATCCTACGGCACCTTTAGTGGTTTCAATCGTTCGCCCATCACCAATATAAATAGCGCAATGTTTGGGGTCCGGATAGACCAGCACGTCGCCAAAGTGGAGTTCATCAAAGACCACCTCTCCAAACGGAGCGCGAGCAATGTCTTGAGAGAAGCGGGGAAGCTTTATTCCGAGCTCCTTGTAGACCGAGGTCACAAAGCCGGAGCAGTCCGTGCCGTCCATCGAACTCCCGCCCCATCGATAGGGAGTGCCTATCCACCGTTCCGCAATCTGGAGCAACTCGTAGTGGCTCTGAAGAAATGGATGGTCGTAAGGGCTGTTGGCATCCACCTTGACGAAGAGGTCGGTTCCAAGGCCCGGATCGGGGCGATTAACACCTATGGGAAAGACGGGTCCGATGTCAACGATCGGCAGGGAATGGGAGCCGAATGGCACGCGCCCGCCAACCAAGAAGAACCGGTGAATTGAGGCGCCTTGGTCTAAGGAGACTGGCAGAGTCTGCACCCCTCCGTTCTGAGCAGTCATCTCTTGGCCGTTGCCGACATAGATTGCCTCGTTCTTGCCTTTTACGATGACGTCCCCGTACTGCAAGTCGGTGATTTCGTCGCCCGGGGTATTGGTCAAAGCTTGGCGTCGCTTAGCAGGAACGCCGGCTGTTTTCAGGGCGTCTTGGACGAAATCGAAGGCTGAGTCCGCCGCGAGCTTCTTTCCGCCCGGCCGCTCTGCCGCCTGAAGAACCCACGCCAATCTCTGCTGGCCCCCGTAGGCAGGCTTGGTCGTGTCCGCGCCGGCTTGATATTTTACGAACAGCTTTGAGGTCGAGTCGTCCTCTTCGGAAATCCGCGTCACTCCACTGCTGTTCAAAACCCAAGCGCCGTCCTCGTCGGCCGCGATGCCGAGCACGCGATCTCTCGTGCGGGGGACGTACACTTCGGAACTGCCGTCTTCGAGGCTGGCTCGCACGAGCTTTCCGTCATTGACCCACCACATGTCCGAGTCGCTCACAGCCGTCTCTTGCGCGTAGTGAGGAGGCATGGCGGTAGAAACCCTCTGGGTAACCCAGTCGTTCTTGTAGAACGGGATCGTAAGGGCTTCGTCGCTGTTCAAGGCGACAATACCGTCTGCGCTCACTTGAATATTGCCAATCGGACCCGTACCGTGGGGAAGAGTGCTGGGACCGCTCGGCCCGTTCACCTGCACGTCTGGACCGGGGGCGTCTTTGAAGTCGACAATGTCGCACGTGTACGAACCCAAAAGCTTATAGTCGCCACGCCAAGGAGCGCTCCAAGCGGTCAACATGCCCAGTTCTTTCGCTTCTCCCGGCTTGGGATTCGTGCGCGGTGCGTAGCGTCGAATGACTACAAATAACCCTGAACCGTCTTTCCACGAGGTGGTGACTACGCCCTGATTGGCGAGAGAAGCGATATCGGCAGGCAAAACTTGTTCCGGCGTCAAAATCTGCCCGGACTCAGGATCGATAAACCGGATTCCGTTATCGGCATGGGCTACGATCATTTCCTGCCAAACGCTCAGACGGCGAATGGGCCCGACAAGACCTGACCCGCTTAAATCGATGTCGGTAGGCCGAGATAAACCGGGAGCGCAAGTGCTCACAAACTGAGAGCCATCAACAATCCACCACGGATGGTTGCCCAGCATGGTGACGTCTTTAGCGGGTCCGAGCCCCTCGCCTCTGACGAACATCGTATTCTGCTTCGTCCCAACGTCGAAGAGGGCAAGGCCGCCATCTTGAAGTCCGACTTCTAGGGTCGCGCCTTGTAACTTCATCACCGAGCCTTGCACGGTGGCCAATTCAGGCGCAGCGCTCGGGTCTTCCACCGCAAGCGATTGGGTGGCCTTGGCTGTACCTACCGAAGGTAGGGCGGAGGGCTTCACCGCCAACTTGGCGCTGCTCCCTTTACGTCGAAAATGCCGGTGTCTGGACGAGTGTTGGGCAGGCGAAGCTACCCCGAGACACAGCACTATACATGCGGCAAAAAGCCTTCCTCTAGTTCCCATTACTGAGTTGTGAGGCCCGAATCCTTGGCCGCCGCCGCCAATCCTTGGCGTTTAGACAGTTTAACTTAAAAGACGTTAATTACCAAACCGGTTGGTTCAAACAGGTTCGCCCAGGTAGGCAGAAATGACCTTGGGATCGTTCCGGATAGCCTCGGGAGGGCCATGGGCAATTTCCTCGCCGTGATCCAAAACAACAATTCTTTCGCAAAGATTCATAACAAATCGCATGTCGTGCTCGATGACGAGGATGGTTATGCCGTGGTCATCGCGGATCCGCTTGACCGTTTCCATCAAATCTTGCTTTTCCTGCGGGTTCATTCCCGCAGCCGGCTCGTCTAGCAGCAACAACTCCGGCTTCGTGGCCATTGCGCGGGCGATTTCCAACCGCCGCTGCATGCCGTAAGGGAGGTCGGCGGCGCGTGCGTTAGGGACACCATCCAGATCGAGGATTTTCAAATAATCCATCGCCTCGTCCTTCAGACGCCGAGTCTCTCTTAAGGAGGACGGAAGGTAAAGCAGAGCACCCGCCAAGGTCGTCCGGTGCCTCAAGAATCCCCCGACCACCACGTTCTCGAGGACAGAAAGGGCTGGAAAGAGACGGATGTTTTGGAAGGTGCGGCAAATGCCGAGTTGAGCGATCCTGTTTGGCGGCGTTCCTTGGATCTGGCGGCCGTGGAAAATAATATCGCCGCTCGTCGGTTTATAGACCCCGGTTATAAGGTTGAAGCACGTCGTCTTTCCGGCCCCGTTCGGGCCAATAAGGCCGAAAAGATCGCCCTTTTCCAGCTTGAAGGAGACCTCATTCACGGCGATCAGCCCGCCGAACTTAATCGTCGCCGCCTGCAGTTCAAGGATGCTCACGCGGACACCGCCGAATGGGGGACCTCTCCGCGTTTAAACAGACCCTTCACCCAACTCCAGCTAAATTCGTGGTGGGCAAAGATGCCTTGCGGCCTGAGGAGCATGATGACAATGAGGGTAACGGCAAAGATCACCATGCGAACTTGGTCGATGGGAATCTGTTTGTTCGCCATCACCGGGATCATGCGAAGGAAAAATGCGGCGATAAAGCGGGAGACAACGGCGAGGGCGAAAGCCCCTAAATAAAGGGCCAATTTCTTCAGCTTGTCTCCTGAATACTTGTTCATGACCAACCGGGTCAGGGTAACAGCAACGGCGACCGCGACCAGCCACGCGACCACGTTCGACCCAGGGATCATCAGCGGCTGCCCATCGGCTCCCTTCAACCCGCGGAGATACTCGGGCAGGTAGGCAAGCAGCGCTGCCGCGAAGATCGAGCCGGTAATCGATCCGGTTCCACCCAAAACCACCATGGTGAGGATGATAAAGGAAACGTCCATTCCAAACGTCGTTGGCGTGATAAAGCCTTCAAAGTGAGCGAGTAATGCGCCCGCCGCTCCCGCAAATGCCGAACCGATCAGGAATGCCGTCACCTTGACTCGAGTGACGTTCACGCCCATCGCCTGGCTCGCCACCTCATCCTCCCGCACGGAAAGAAAGGGAAGACCGTGCGCGGTTTTGAGTAAGTTTCTACAGACTGCAATGCATATAATGGCCAAGAGCCAAACGAGCGCGACCGACTGATACTTCGGTGTCACGTTCATGCCGTAAGACCCGCCAATGGCCGGCTGGTTCTGCACGGTGATCCGGATGATCTCGCCAAATCCAAGGGTGACAATCGCCAAATAGTCGCCCCGCAAACGGAGAGAAGGCAGTCCTACGATGAAGCCGGCGACCGCAGCCCCGATCGCCCCCACAAACATCATGAGAATCACCCACAGGAGCATGTTGTGAATGGGTTGCTTGGAGAAGTAGTTGAGTGTGAGGTAGCCCGTTAAGTACGCCCCAACCTGGTAGAACGCGGCGTGGCCAATAGAGAACTGGCCTGTGATGCCGTTGATAAGGTTGAGGCTCACGGACAACGTGATGTAAAGCCCCACAAGGACCACGATGCGCTGTTCATAGTCGCTCGCATGGCCGACCAAGGCCTGAAGCAAGACGCAGGCCCCCAGCGCAATAAGCACGGAGGCGAGCCGGATGGACCAAAACCTCAAACCTTCTCCACCTTAGATGAGCCCATGAGGCCGCCGGGCTTGAATAGAAGAACGATGATGAGGACGAGGAAGGCGACGGCGTCACGGTAGTTCGAATAGCCCGCCCAAACCACCATATTCTCGGCCATGCCCATCAGCAGCCCACCAAGAACAGCGCCTGGAATATTCCCGATGCCGCCTAGAACAGCGGCCACGAAGGCTTTTACACCGGGCGCAAGGCCGTAAAACGTTGTAAGCGGCGTCCCCAAGAACGTTGCCGTCATCATGGCCCCGGCTCCTGCGAGGGACGATCCCAGGACAAAAGTGAACGTGACAATGTTGTTCACGTTGATGCCCATGAGAGCGGCCGAGTCGAAGTCGTGGGACACCGCGCGCATAGCTCTCCCCGCGCGTGTAAACAGCACCATATAAGTCAGGATTCCCATCAGCACAACCGTGCTGACCAGCATCACCGCCTGTCCGGTTTGGATGATGAGGTGAACACCGCCCGCTTCCACCTTATGCTCGGCGTCGTTAAAGATGTCGGTGCTTGACTGTTGTGCTTCCTTCAGTGCCTGTCCGTCAGCCGGCAAGTTGTAAATGTCCGCGTTAGGATGGGAGGTCAACCAGCCCTGATAGGCGGCCTGAGCCTGATCCTTGGCAGGCTTCGCCTTCTCCACCAACATTACAAGGTCTTGGCTTGGACCCTTAAGCGTGAACTCTTTCGACTGGCCATGAAATGGGTTCACCGACTCTGAAATGCTGGGTGGAGGGCTATTGGGAAGAAAAAGTGCCCCACCGTATTGCAGAAGCAGAGACACGCCGATGGCCGTGATCAATGAAGCGATGCGTGAGTGGCTCCGCATAGGCCGGTACGCAAATCGTTCGATACACACACCGACGATCGAACACACAACCATGCTGGCGAGCAACATGATCACGAGGTTCAAAATTGTTGCTTGGGGCGGGTGAGTCGCATCGGGCCGAAAGCCCATGAAGTAAGACACAAACAGCGCCACGTAAGCGCCGAGCATGTAAACCTCGCCATGGGCAAAGTTGATGAGGCGCAACACGCCGTACACCATCGTATAGCCCAAGGCGATGAGGGCGTAAATGGCGCCAAGCAAGAGGCCATTGACAAGCTGTTGTGGCAGGGTGTTGAAATCAACACCCGCCACAAGATGCAGAGCTAGCGTCATCCGTTATTTACTTGGTCGTCGTTGTAGCCGCAGGAGCCGCGCCGGGGCCACCACCAGCTCCAAACACGTCATCCCACTCGTAAGCCTTGACAAACTTTTGAGGAGCGTTTGGATCGTTGGTGAGCTGGACGACGAGCGCTCGCTTATGCGGGCTGCCACCCATGCCTTTCAACGTGATGTTTCCGGAAACGCCTTTATAGTTCTCAGTGTTGTCGAGCGCATCCATCAGATCCTTCGAGTCCGCGCTCTTAGCGGCCTTCAAGGACTGGAGGGTGAGCATCGTGCCGTCATAGCCTAGAGCGCCCATTGTCGTTCCTGGTGCGGTGCCGTACTTGGCCTTCCACTTGGCAAGGAAGTCCTGAACCTCAGGTCGCGTCTCTTGGCTGTTGTAGTGGTTGCAGAAGAAGCTGCCTACAATGGCGTCGCCGCCCGTGTTCAAGATCTCTCGGCTGTCCCAGCCGTCGCCGCCCAGAAGGGGAACGTCCTTGCCGAGGCCTTGCTCTCGAGCCTGCCGTGCCAGAGGGCCGGTCTCATTGAAGTAACCGCTCATGAAGATCACGTCGGGACCCTTCGACTTAAGGTTGGTGAGCTGCCCTGAGAACTGAGCATCCCCGGTGTTGTAGAACTCTTCGTCCACCACGGTACCGCCAAGCTTCGTGAAGAAGTCTCTGAAGCTGTTGCTGAGTCCGGTGGAATAGGGCTGCTTGAGGTCGGTTACAAGCGCGGCCTTTCTCTTGCCAAGCTCCTTGTAGGCGAAGGTCGCCATAACCGGGCCCTGGAAGGCGTCCGTGTAGCAGACGCGGAAGACGTTGGAACCTATATCCGTCAGGTCGGTTCGAGTCGCGCCAACCGCAACGACGGGAACGCCCTTCTCATAAGCAGCGTTGGCGATCTGAGCGGTGATTCCGCTTGCCACTTCGCCGACAATCGCAAGAGCGCCATCTGACATCAGTTTCTCAGCTGCGGTCTTGCCCTGCTCTGGCTTGGAGTTGCTGTCCGCCACATGAAAATCGATCTTCTTTCCACCGATTCCGTTGGGGTTCTGCTTGTTGAACTCCTCAACGGCAAGCTGGCCGCCCTTTGCGCTGTCGTCGCCCCACGGCTTCAAGTCGCCATTTAGGCTGGAAACCATACCGACCACAATTTTATCGCCAGTGGCTGTATTACCTGCGGCGGTCGGCACCGGCCTCTTTGCCGCTGTCGACGTCGGAGTTGTTCCGCCGGTCGTTGTCGTAGTTGTAGTTGGAGTTCCGGCGGTTGTGCCGGAGTTGCTGCCGCAGCCGCAACCGGCGGCAAATACCGCGATCGCTGCTAGAGCGCTTACGTTTAACGTTAAAATTCGACGCATAATTATCACCCGCATGCACCTGCTGATTACGGTCTTGACCGTAAATTTAAGAGTCGCAGGAGAGTATACGCATACAGTCGCTCAAGGGGCAACCGTCCGGCGGAGGATTGGGAGTTTTCGGGTGATCACCTGATCACCAGATCACTTAAAATCACTAATTGTATATCGGTGGTGTTGGTGGAATGGAGCGACGAAGACGTCGGCCCATTCGTACGGCCGGATGACTTTTTGGGGAGCCTTGGGGTCGCCAGTCAACTGGATCACCAAGGCCCGCTTTTGCGGATTTCCATCCATCCCCTTTAACGTAATGCTCCCAGAAACGCCTTTATAGTTCTGCGTATTCTCGATGGCGTCCGTCACGTCTTTAGAATCCGGAACCTTTGCCGCTTTGAGCGCTTGGAGAGTCAGCATGGTCGCGTCATATCCAAGAGCGCCCATGGTCGTTCCCGGTGTCGTCCCATACTTGGCCGTCCACGTCTTTAAGAAGGTTTGAACCTCTGGACGAGTCTCTTGATTGTTGTAGTGGTTGCAAAAGAAGCTGCCCACAATGGCATCGCCTCCCGTATTGAGGATCTCTCGACTGTCCCAACCATCCCCGCCCATCAGCGGAACGTCCTTCCCGATGCCCTGCTCCCGAGCCTGTCGCGCTAGGGGCCCGGTTTCGTTGAAGTAACCGCTCATAAAGATAACGTCTGGGCTCTTCGACTTCAAGTTGGTCAGCTGTCCGGAAAACTGAGCGTCACCTGAGTTGTAAAACTCCTCGTCTACAATCGTGCCCCCCAATTTTGTAAAGAAATATCTGAAATTCTTGCTCAAATCAGTCGAATAGGGCTGCTTTAGGTCGGTAATGATCGCCGCCTTTTTTTTGCCCAACTCCTTCCTCGCAAAAATCGCCATCACGGGTCCCTGGAAGTCATCCGTGTAGCAAACCCTGAAGACGTTGGAGCCGATGTCCGTCAAATCAGACCGAGTGGCGCCCACGGCGACAACCGGAACTCCTTTCGCAAATGCAGCATTGGCGATCTGAGCGCAAATCCCGCTCGAAACGTCACCCACGAGCGCCACCGCTCCGTCCGACATGAGCTTCTCCGCCGCAGATTTGCCCTGCTCTGGCCGCGAGTTGCTGTCCTCGATTCGGAAATCAACCTTCTTTCCGTTAATCCCGCTCGGATTCTGCTTGTTGAATTCCTCAATCGCCAACTGGGCGCCCTTTGCGCTATCGTCACCGCCGGGCTTCATGTCCCCGTTTAAGCTCGTGACCATCCCCACAATGACGGTGTCCTTCGCGACATTGCCCGCAGCCGTCGGCGTTGGCCGCGCTGCGGTCGGATTATCGGTCGCGCTTGCAGCCGGCTGAATGACGATTGCTGCCGGCGCCTTGTTGCCGCATCCGGAGGTCGGGGCTAGAACCGCCATCGCAACGACGGCGTTCACGGTAAGAGTCACAAATCGGCGCATACTAATCATTGGACAAACACATGTAGATACGGCGGTGCACAGCCGCGCGTTTAAAGATTGCGCAGAGTTTACGCGGAACAGCTCCCTCGCAGCGAACGAGGACCATGGCCTCTGAACCCAAGAGCCACAAAAAGTAGGCTAGCAACAAGAAATGATGATCCTGGCTGCTGCAGCAACTATCCTAGCCCTGCAGGAACGCATGGTTGCCGCAGCCGTCCAAGGGGCTCCCATCGAAGTCCCGTTTCAGATCGCGGACGATGCACTCATCGTCAAAGCAGAAGTGAACGGTGTCCCCGTCTCACTCCTTTTCGACACTGGTTTCGGCGGATCTCTCTTGATTTCGGATTCGATCGACATTGGCCCCGCCTCCGGCACAACCAGGCTCAAGGACTTTGTCGGTGAATTCGACGCCAAGACGGTCAAGGTAAAAAGCCTCAGGCTAGGACCGCTCTCCATGGACACTGGCCACATGCTCGCCATCCAGCAAGCCACCGCTGGGATGTCCGCGGGCTACAACATGCACATCGACGGCCTCATGGGACTTCAGACGATTACCAACTATGTCACGGAGTTCGATTTTCAGCATCAGAAGCTTATCTTCTATCCCAAAACCACTGACATCACCAAGCGAGCTCCCGACGGCAAAACAACGTTCCTCTCTAAGCTTCTACCCATCGGTAACGAGTCCATGGAAATGCTCGTGAAGACTCCCACGGGCCGCACTATGGTTATGGCGGTCGACACCGGCAACAGCTTCTACGCGACCACCCATAAGGATGTTTTAGAAAGGGTCGGCCTGTGGCAACCAGGCCAACAGCCGAAATATATGAAGCTCTCCGGCATTGCCAGCGGCCCAGTCGACAGCTGGAGCATCCAAATGCCCGCCCTCAACGTCTTCGGAATTCCGGTCCCCACCTCCGTCTGGAGCGTTATCGACCTCCCCTCCGTAACCGCCCAGAGCGACGGCACCGTCGGTTTCCAATTTCTTAGAAACTTCAACTTCACAATCGACTTCGATCGCCGCCGGATCTGGTTTGACAACTTTACGCGTAAAACAGCGAGCGATCCGGTGGCCGATTTAGGAATCTCCGGGGGCTACCGGGACCGAACGCGAAAGGTGGAAGTCTGGAGGGTAACCCCCGGCAGCCCCGCCGACCAAGCGGGCATTAAGAAGGGAGACGAAGTCATTAGCATCGACAACCAAGATCTGGAGTCCACCACGTTTCGCAAATTTGACTCCCTTATGGAGGGCCCATTGGGTTCCAAAGTAAAGATCGCTATTTCGAGGAACGGAGAGCTGATGCGGTTTGACTTGACAAGGGCTTACTTGATGAATGCGGCGAAGGGAAGTTAATCGAAGCTATTCTCCAAACTTCGATGTTCATTCCGAGGCGTAAGGCCCGTCCCCTTCAATACCGTGATCAGTCATCACGATGCGAAGTTCAACGCAAAAAATCCGCCACCGCAGCATCCAGCATCGACTCGGTCAGCCTCCCCGTAAAGGTGTTCTGCTGGCTCGGATGGTAAGAGCCCACCAAACGAATTCCACTCGCGGTCTTGTGGCCCGCCAAATGCCCAAACGGCTGCTGCTTCTCCCCAAGGGCCCGCAAGACGTTCGACCAAGCTAGCCCGCCTAGACACAAAACCGACTCCCACGACCTGCTCGCTAACACTTCGAGCAAATAGCCCCTGCAGTTAGCAATCTCACCGGTCGTCGGCTTGTTGTCAGGAGGCGCGCAGTGGCAGACGGCCGTAATGAGAACGCCCGTCAGGGCTAATCCATCTTCCATGCGCTCCGCATTGGGCATATTCGCAACCCCAGCCTTATGAAGCGCCCTGTACAACCAAAATCCGCTCTGATCGCCCGTAAACATCTGGCCGGTTCTGTTGGCTCCGTTTGCCGCCGGCGCCAAGCCAACGATTAGCCGGGTTGCCGAGGGGTCACCAAAATCGGGAACGGGCTTCGCCCAGTACGTCCACTCCTGGAAGGACTTCCGCTTCACCCGCCCAACCTCTTCCCGCCAATCGACAAGGCGTGGGCAACCACGGCAAGCGATAATATCTAGGTTCCGGCGCTCGAACTCCACCTTCGTGAAGACGTCAATGGGACGTTTTTGTCGCGCACAATCAGCGTTTTGAGCGTCCATACAAGAAGACCGTGCCAATTTACGAATACGAACACATTGCAGCGAAGGGCTCCGATTGCGAAGATCCGATCGAGACCATGCAAAGCATATCGGAAGACCCGCTTTCCGTTTGCCCTGAGTGTGGTAATCCGGTGCGGCGCATCGTCAGTCAGACGAGCTTTGCGTTTCCAATCGATTTGAATCCGGATAAAACTTCAAAACAGGGATTTACCACGTACCGTAAGACGGGGAAAGGCACCTATGAGAAAGCGGGTGGAGAAGGGCCGAACACGCTGAGCGCGGGGGATGATTAGGCCCGTAAATCGTAAATCTTGATCCAAGAAATGTAAATCGTAAATCGTAAATCGTAAATCGCCGGATTCGGAAGCAGGGTATCGGACCATTGGCGGATTTTTAGGTTAGCTCCGAACGATTTACGATTTACGATTTACCATTTACCATTTACCATTTACGGATCATAAGCCCGAAATCGCAAGCGTCTCCTCAAACCCTGCCATCACGTTCATGCAGTGGACGATTTGGGCGGCGCCGCATTTGCCGTTCCGGTCCGCCATGACTTGGACGGTCAAGAGGCTCTGCGGGACGTCTGCTGCGATGCGTAGGCGGTACAAACCGTGAGGCTGGGCCTGAACCAGCTTCGCGTCCCAATCGGAGTCTTCGTCTCGGGTGACGAAGAAGCTCCTGCCGTAGGCCTCCTCGTATAGATCGTCGATGTCCTCTAGCCGAGATGGGGTCAAGATGGCGGCGATGACTGTGGCGGCGCAGACAGAGCCAAAGTCCACCTCCTCGACGGCCAAAATCGCCCCTTCAGTCCATCCTTCTTTGGCGAGAAATGCGTCCAGCAAAGCCGACTCGCCCGGCACGTTCACCAATACCGTCGGGGCCTCCGCCAAGAGCCCAGCCCTCACCAGAGGTCCAAGTGCTATCAATGCCAACGTGGAAGCAGCGTCTGGCACGGAGGCGCTCTCCGCACAAACGAGGGGATTGTTGTCCATAAGTTCTACAAGCCCCGCCACCTCAAGCTCAGGCTGCCCGACAACAACATTTCGCTGCCAAGTTCCCTGCCTGAATCGAACCCCTTTGTCACTGCCGACATCTACGCGAGCGATGTGAGGATGGCGTCGAAGAATAGATAGGAGGCAGGGATCCCCTGCCTCCACAACGTCGATCATCTATGAATTCCGGTGGACACCGACTCCGTCCCTAGCGCGCACGAGACCGCAACAAACCATAGCAACCGGAATCTAATCATAAGTGATGGTTTCTTAGGCGAGCGCTGCTCCCGCAAGGACGCGCTCAGCCGGGACGTGAGGATAACCAAACTGACTGGCGATCGCTTCCAGCGTTACGTCGCCCACCGCCACATTGAGGCCCTTGCGGAGCGCCTCGTCTTCCCGTAATGCGTCCAAGCCCTTGTCGGCCAGCTTGGCAACGTAGGGAAGGGTGGCGTTAGTCAACGCGTAGGTGCTGGTATGAGCCACCGCGCCCGGCATGTTCGCCACGGCATAGTGAACCACGTTGTCAACAACGTAGGTGGGGTTCTTGTGGGTGGTGGGTTTAGTTGTCTCAAAGCAACCACCCTGGTCGACGCAGACGTCAACGATGACAGAACCAGGCTTCATGAGCGAAAGCATCTCCCGCGTCACCAACACCGGGGTTCGCGTGCCCGTCACATACACCGCGCCGATCAACAGGTCGACTTCCTGCAGAACCTGTCGCACGGTGCCAGGGTTGCTGTGCAGCGTGATCACGTTCCGGGGACAGATGTCGTCCAAATATCGCAGCCGGTCCAGGCTGATGTCTAACACGTAGACGGTGGCGCCGAATCCGGCTGCCACCTTGACAGCGTTAATTCCTACAACGCCTCCGCCAATGACTCCCACCGTTGCCGGCTTGACGCCTGGGACGCCGCTCAACAGGACGCCTCGCCCACCCATCGGGCGCTCAAGGTACTTCGCTCCTTCTTGAACGCTCAGCCGCCCGGCCACCTCGCTCATGGGAGTAAGAAGCGGCAGAGAACCGTTGGACATCTCCACCGTTTCATAGGCAATGCAATAAGCCTTGCTCGCAACCATCGCCTTCATTAGCTCTTCATCCGCGGCGAAGTGGAAGTACGTGAACACCAGTTGTCCGGGCCGGATCTTGGGATACTCCACTGGGCGCGGCTCTTTGACCTTGACGATCATCTCGGCCTTCGCCCAGACTTCGTCGACGCTGAGAATCTCCGCGCCCGCCTCTCGGTAATCGGCGTCGGTCAGGTGCGTGCCTTCTCCAGCGCCGGCCTCAACAAGAACCTTGTGTCCTCGAGAGCACAGCGTAATAACGCCTGCAGGGGTGAGTGCGACGCGATATTCGTCCTCTTTGACTTCGCGTGGAACACCTACGATCATTGAAATAAAACCTCACAATCTGGGGGATTCGGGCAGTTTACCGTCAGGTTGTCGCTGCCCACGGACCTAGGATACGTCCAACGCTTCGACCGTGAAATAAAGCGTGCTGTTGGCCGGAATTCCTTCGACCTTCTTGGTCGCATAGCCGATGGCAGGCGGAATGCGCAGCTTCCGCACGCCGCCCTTCTGCATTCCGATCATTCCCGACTCCAGTCCTGAAATAACCATTCCCTGGCCGAGCTTCACCGCGATTGGGGCTTTCTGGGGTCCAATGTTGGAATCAAAAACGGTTCCGTTTGAGAAGGTGCCCGTATATCGGATGGTAATCGTGCCCCCTGCTTTTAGAGCGGGTCCTGCGCCCTTCTTCACGTCCACCGAATCGTAAACGGCCTCGTCGCCGCGCTTCACGATGTCGAGCACTTTGATGTCGAAATACAGGTCGGTATTCGGCGGAATAACGTCCGCCATGCCCTGATCACCGTATCCGAGAGCGGCCGGAACGTCAAGCTTTCTCTCGCCTCCGATCTTCATTCCGATGACCCCTTGGGTCCAAGCCGGAATCACGGGCGTTAGCCCGACGACTACTACTAATGGGATGTCTGTATTGCCCTTGGCTCCGGGGACATTCGTGTCAAAGACCTTTCCGTCAGCAAACTTGCCCGTATATTCCACGCTAACAATGTCGCCGACCGCGACGCTCGGATTGGACTTTATCGTGATCCCAAGATTGGTTCCATTTCCGACCTTGACGTCTGTCATCTTAAGCGCTGTCAGCGTCGCCTTTCCATGCGGATTTTGGGTCGCATTGGCCGTACCCGTAGTCGCATTGGCAGCCGTGGTGCCGGTGGTGGTCGTGGACATAGAGTCTGCGGTCTTGCTGCCCGAACCGCATCCCATTAAAAGGAGGCAACCGGCGGCAACAATCCAGGCGTTCAATTTCATCATTGCGGAATGTACCCAGGGTTATCTAACATGCTTGAGTAGACTCCCGCTCCCGATGGCGAAGAAAACCGCATCAAAAACGCCCGACGGACCTAAAACGGTGGTCAACCGGAAGGCGCGGCACGATTACGAGCTTCTCGATACCTACGAGGCAGGCATTGCCCTTGTCGGATCTGAGGTCAAGAGCGTGTTTC
>JANYLD010000236.1 GCA_025363835.1 Armatimonadota bacterium | reverse complement strand
GGAGCAGCTCTGGCATCGGCTTAGGAGTGTACTTGGGGCTTTGCCGTAAGTCGTAAGTCGTAAATCGCCGGAACGGAATTGGACTAATTGTACAAACCGGACCTATCGGCCTTCAATCCGGCGATTTACGATTTACGATTTACGATTTACGCCCTCAAGAAGCCCAGTCGGCCACAAACACATCCGTCTCATGTGGCTCTTTGCCATTTCGGTTGGAGCACCAGACAAGCTTTTTGCCGTCTCGGGTGAACATGGGGAAGCCGTCGAAGCCGGGGGTGGTGGTGATTCTTTCAAGGCCGGTGCCATCCACGTTGATCATGTAGAGCTCAAATTCTCGGCCCTGTGGATCGCCGTAGTTGGAACTGAAAATGATGTGCTTGTTGTCGGGGGCGAGAAACGGAGCGAAGGAAGCGCAGTTGAGGTGGGTGACTTTGCGCTTGTTATTGCCGTCCGCGTCCATAATCCAGAGTTCGAGGATGGTGGGCCGGATGAGGTGTTCCTTGAGGAGACCCTTGTAGTCGTCGATTTGGGCTTGGCTCGTAAAAGAGTCTCTCCGGTAGACGATGGATTTGGAGTCCCAGCTTACGAACGGCCCTCCGTCGTAGCCCACTTCGTTGGTGAGCCGCTTGACATTCTTGCCGTCCAGGTCAGAGCGGTAGATGTCCAGATCGCCCTCAAAGTCGCTCGTCCACGCCATGTATTTGCCGTTGGGCGCGAGCGTTGTCTCCGCCACGTAAGCGCCAGGTCTATCGACTACGGCTTGGAGATTAGTATCGTTTGCGTCCACCTTGGGTCCGCTGCGGCCGTCGGGCTCGATCCAGCGAGCATCGGCAGGGCGGCGGTACATGACGAAGTTGGGATTGACCATCCAGACGTAGCCTTTGCTGAAGTCCAAGGGGGCTTGCGGCCCCGGCTGGACGGCATGGGTGCTGCTGAAGTAGATCCACTTGCCATTGGGTGTGAAGTAGGAGCAAGTGCAACGGCCGAGACCCGTGCTGATAAGCCGCTTGCCGGACCCGTCAAGGTTCATCTCGAAGATCTGGTCGTCCGGATATCCAGTCTTCTTGGCCTGCCAGACCAACTTGTTGCACGGAACGTTCAGATAGGCCTCCGCGTTCTCCCCTCCGAAGGTGAGTTGGCGAATGTTCTTAAAATGCTTTTCGCCCGGCGCCGGTTGGGCGGGAATAGAATTGGGTTCGCTTTGGGCGAGAAGAAACGCGAAAGTGGCAAGCATCAGATTGGAGTCTGATCGTACCAGCCGCTAGCTTGGTGATTAGGTCTGACGGCTGTGTGGGAGATTTGATGGAATCGTCGAGGACTGGCCCTGGGCTTCAGCTCTAGACTTTCAGCCCACAGCTCACAGCCGACAGCCAATCGCAAACAGCCCGCATCCTCCAAAACCGGTAAGACGGCGTGGTGAGATGCGCGAACGACCTACCGATGAATTAGATAGCAACCAGCATCCAATTCTCCTAAGGGTCAGGGAGGTCTCGCCAGAGGCCTCCCTTTTTTCTTTCCGCACCTGGTGTGCCAAACAGGCTGGCAGAATTACTTGATGACGGGATCGTGGGGATCGGCTTTTGATCGGGCGTCCCGGTTCGCCCTAACTCCGGCGGCGCAGCGGGTGCGACAATGGATAAGGCTTAGAGCGATGCTGCAAACGATTTACACCTTCCTTTTGGGATTGCTGACCACTACGGTCGTGGAAGTCGGCATCTTCACCTTCTACCGTGCGCCCGAGAGTCCGGACTATGAGCCGGCCGATCCGACTTTGACCCCTGAGGAGCAACGCGACCGAAGCAAGATCGAGCACGACAAGCATCGCGCCTTCCGTGACCTTTCAGATCGGTACTACAGCAACTTCGCACTTCTCACGATGGCCTTTGTGATCATCCAGTTGGCGATCGGCCTCATGTTCGCAGCCAAGCTGGGACCCCTCGCTGACGGAATCCTCCTCGGCGGCATTTTCAGCCTGGCTTTCGGGGTGGGAATATGCTTTCGGCAGAACTGCAATGCAGCCAGATTCATAGTCGTTCTGACCGCATTCGTCATCGCGCTTGTGCTGGGCTACCTAAAGTTCATGCCGCATTGAACTCTAAACTCAAAACTTTTCCTTGAGGAGTTCTAACTCAGCACTCAAGTGACCAGCGAACGCTGACATCTGCCCACTCAGCACTCAGCACGCAGCCCACATCACCCCATCTTCCCGGCCCGAAGCGCAAAGGCCCAGCAATCTATGAGGCGACGACCTCGTAGCTCAGAGGAGAGAAAGCAGTCATCTAACCCGCAAGGTTCTGAAGTATCGGGGGGACCGGTTTGGTAAGCCCCACCATTTTGTCGCGCTCAATCTCTGCAATCCTGAATCCTGAATCTGGCATCCTGCATATGCCCTTGCCTGAGTTCCGAACACGGAGCTTTTTAAATGTGCCATCCTGGGAATTCCCGGCTTTGCCCCGTGGAAAGGAGATTTTATGAAATCGAAAAGCTCGTTGTTGAAGGTTGTTCTAACGTTCGCGCTGGCCACACTTTTCGGCCTTACTTCCCTTATCGCCGCCACGGGCATGGCCTACGCCGCCCCGGTCCAGCAAAAGGTTAAGTCGCACGCTGTGAGGAATGGAATGGTCGCGGGCGTGGCCGCTTACGCAGTGGCCAAGAAGACGGGAAAGAACCGGAAGCTGCACGGCCAGAAGCTCAACTTCGCCCAACGCCACCCCATTATTAGCGGCATGGCCGCCTATGGCGTCGCCCACCACTACTCCAAGAAGCACGCTCACAAGCTGGCCAATAGCCATGGCTAGCGGCTGCAGATCGGGGTTCAGTGATCGGTAATCAGTGATCAGCAGCAGGGACCGGTAGCTGGGTCGCGCTACGTAGGCGACCATAGGTCATCAAGCCGGCCACTGACCCTGATCACCTATTACTGAACCACAAAACAGTAGACTTCAACCACGGCCTCGTAGCTCAGAGGATAGAGCGCCTCCGTCCTAAGGAGGGCGTCGGGGGTTCGAGTCCCTCCGAGGCCGCTAAGTCACCCGGGTTCCCAAGTTGAACCCGGGTGGCACTTCGGTAAACGCACACTTCCGCAGGCTTTCGCACCTGAAGTCCCCAAGAAGTCCCTAACGATGGGATCTCGATCCCGTGAATCCATATGGATTTGCTATCAACAAGGCAAGGCAACAGAGGTGCAGTATTGAACGCAAAGCGGCTGGGATCTGTTTTTGCAGTAGTCGTAATTGTTGCGCTGTTTCTCGCTCGTGCTATCGGGTGCGCTTTGGCAGACTCACCTTACCTGCTTGTGCTTAAGAATAGGTTTAACGTACCGATTCGGATTGGGACTGAAAATGGAAAGACCACTATAAAGCCGAGCGAGACCACCTCCTGGTACATGTTGCCTGGAGGCAGCCTCGACGTGAGCGCATACGACTTAAAGGGGAATCATCTCAGGGATTTCCGTTTTTCCAACGACGATCTGGAACGTCTAAGGCATGGACGGGAATGCCGGATAGACTTAAAGCCCTGGTTCTTGTTGTCGTGCGAGTGATTACGTTGTCGTTGCTGGCCGCGATGCAAACGCGAAGGAAAGCTTGACCAAAGTGAAATCGGCGAGGCCATGGGTCAATGTGAATAGCTCGGAGGCCGAATCGACCGGTGTCTGAACAGCGGCAGCGATGGTCTCGAACTAGAACCCCCGTGGAGGACGCGCTCGATCCGGTGGGATGAAGTGACGGCCGTGTTTTGTCGGAAGAGAGGACTGAAGCGGGTCTTCGTATTGACCAGCGCGACGACTTGAATCCTCGTGCCCCCACCACATCGCGAATGACCTCGAGTCAATGCGAAAACTCTTCTGTAGCCTGCCCGACGCGACAAAGTGTGTCAATTTCGAAGGGAAATTCGGGCACGGATTTCGAAGGCGAAAACGCAGGCGAGCCCAAGCCACCAATCTTGAGACAGCCTTTGAGTTCTGATTTCTTGCGTCCATTCTTTAGGTCATCCGCTTGAGGAATTTGTCTGACCAGAGCGGCAGGTTGCCAAACCTTTTGGCGGCCTCGTTGTATGTCGGCAGTAGAAGCCCGACGTAGCAAGCGAACAACTTCTGGCGACCAAAGGCGCGCTCGATCGACGTGTCTCAAAACGCAATATCAACACCCAACCACACCTTATTCCTTATTAAAAACGGCCGAGCCCAGGGCGATCTGTTTGCCATCTTTTGAGATGCTTCCGCTGAAAGACTGGGCAGAATCTTCGGAAAGCTCTTTGCCGTTGCTGTGATCGACGTTCAAGTCAATTTGGCCATCTTTGATGTCCCAGGTGCCGGAGAATACGGGTGCTGTTCCCGTTGCAGCCGTTGCTTCAAAGGTGCCATCGTTGGTAAAGCTGATTGCATTGAAGCCGTACGCCTTTGTTTTGGTGACCCAAGTGCCTGCTACAGGACTGGATTTGCCGCAACCGATGACAGCAAGGCAGAGCAGTAGGGCGAACGAGGCTTTCTGGAGCATCTTGAAGAAGTATAGGCACACGCCTTGGACTCAGCTTACATGCGTTGCGCCTAAACTTTGATCCCGACCTTGGCCAGGGCCTCATTCAAAGTTTAGGCGCAACGCATGTAAGCTGAGTCCAAGGCGTGTGCCTATACTTCTTCAAGATGCTCCAGAAAGCCTCGTTCGCCCTACTGCTCTGCCTTGCTGTCATCGGTTGC
>JANYLD010000202.1 GCA_025363835.1 Armatimonadota bacterium | reverse complement strand
CCCCAAGAACCCTATGAGAAATCCGGGGAATCTTGAAAAAATGCGCTTGGACCCTTAGTTAGAGTTCATTTCTTGCCTGAGCTGCCGCAGCAGCCATGCTCCACTTTTGGAACACACCTCAAGTCGGTCCCGATATCCGATATCCGAGATCCGAGATCGACAGGCGGTGGAAAACCTTTCGGTAATGTTGCGAAAAGCGGCCCTATAATGACGGTAACTGCCTCCGATCTCGGCGGCCATGTAGCGCTGAGCAAGGCGGCAAGACGTTCCCCAGTGGCCGTCAGGAGAATCGCTTATGTATACGACTTGCCGCGTCTATTCCGACGCAAGAGAGCTAGCTGAACTGATTATCAGTAATCAGAGCGAAGTTGAAGCTTTGCTCAGATCAGTCCCCACGTTCCATGCCTACCACTTGGTCCGCACCGACGATGGTTTCGTGAGCATCACGATGTGCAACACAAAGGAAGGAGCCGAGCAATCGAACACGGTTGCAGCAGATTGGGTGCGGGTCAACGCCGTCGGTCTTCGAGGGAGCTCTCCCAAGATCTACGCAGGACCGACTCCGGTCTCCTTCGCAGCCGGCAAAGCCGCCGTCAGCGTCTAGTCAACACCTGGGATCGCCCTCTAAACTGCCGCCTCCACACGTGGAACTGGAATTGTCACGAACGAACACGCCTACGTGTCGAGGCTTCATAGGGAAGCTCACAAACGACAGGCCCCTCTCCTTGCGAGGATCGACCAGGGGGAGGGTCAGGGGTGGGGTTCCGGTCCGGTCAGGCTCCCGGTCCGGTCCGGTCCGGGTCGATTCCGGTTCCGGTTCCGGTTCGATCCTTCCGTCCAGGCAGGTCCGAAAGTCGGATATGAACCCGTCAATCCCCCGAGACTCGCCCGCGTGCTGCCAATTGAAAAACGTTATACGCCATGCTGTGCGCCTCCAAGAAGCTCGGCCGTGAAAACTCCACCGAGTAGCCATCCACTCGCTTCACACCCAACAGCGTCGCTGCCATGTCCGTCATGTCTGATGTGTGAAACTCCGCGCGCATCGTGACGGACCCTTTATAAACAACCGGTTTGATCTTCTTTACCCCCAAGGTGGCTTCCTTCGCAGCCTCCGAGATTCCGGGCCCCGTCACGGAAGGATGCCGTAAGTGCGCGGACACCTTGCCGATGCCAACCTTGGTCGCATAAGTGTGCAGCCCCGGCACCAACGCGTTGCCTTCATCGCACCCAGTCTGATCACTGCTCAAGAACACCAATGGAACACCGAAAGCACCTGCCACGCCGGCGCTCGCCGCAATTTCTCCAGCTTCCTCACCGTTGATCCAGAACCGGTGCAATCCACCCGCCAGCGCATGCTCCAACAAGCCGCTAGCCGACCCGGCCATCGCGTGATAGCCCACCAGCATCACCGCATCAAATGAGTCGTCGATCCCCTCCATCATGCCGTTCATGCCTGCGCCGTAACCAGAAATCAACTCCGTCCCCTCCTCCAAGTCCTCGATCAACAAGTTTTTGCCTGTGTTGTGACCGTCTTTCACCACCACCAGAGAAGCGCCCGCCGCTTTGGCGCCCCGGATCGCCGCGTTAACGTCATGCGTATACATCCGCCGTGCGAACTGAAAATCATAATGCTCCCCCGACGGCTTCCCGCACTGAGACCAAGAAACCAACCCCGTAATCCCTTCGATGTCGGCGGAAATGAAAATGCGCATGGAGGGATTGTACGCCTCCCGCTACCTGATCTAATCGAACAATCGGCATTCGGCAATCAAGCAATAGAACGAAGTTCAAATCGCACCCCGATGGTATTCTGCCAAAGTTCAAAATGAGAATTACCGACCTTAGCAGCCTTCTTCTGGCCCTATCTCTCCTCTTACTCATCGGCTGCTCAGCGCCGGTCGAAGAAGCGCCGGCAGCCTCGGCAACAAAAGCTCAAACGATGCCTGCCGGTCCCGGCCGTCAAGTCGAAGTCACCGTTAAGGACTACCACTACTTCCCAGAAGAAATCGTGGCTAAGCCCGGCGAGAAGCTCCACCTGGTAATAAAAAACATGGGCCAGAACGAGCACAACCTGGACTTCGATTTCCCCGCAGGCGCCATGCAAATGCCCTCAAATGTGGACCCGGGCCAGACCATGCAATACGACATCCAAGCCCCCGCCCAGCCGGGCAAATACTACTTCCACTGTCCAGTGGGCAATCACTATGCGCGTGGAATGGTTGGCGACATTCTCGTCCGTTAAGCGAGCGTCGTGGATGTCCCCGCGAGCATCTGCCTCGCGTGAGTCCGCGCGGAGTCAGTCACTTCCTCGCCCGCGATCATCCGTGCGATCTCCTCAACCCGCTCTTTCGGTTTCAAAAGACGAACTTTCGTCGTCACGCGCCCATCGGTCTCCGATTTCTCAATCCGAAAATGGGTCGTCGCACGGCTCGCGATCTGCGGCAAGTGGCTGATCACCAGAACCTGATAATGCTGTGCCAACTCTTCCAACTTCTTCGCCACAATCGCCGCCACTCGGCCGCCTAGTCCCGCGTCGACTTCATCAAAGATCAAAGTGGGAACTCCCGCTTTGCCGGCCAGCGCCGTCTTAATTGCCAACATTACGCGAGAGATCTCGCCGCCGCTCGCGATCTTCGCCAGGGGCCGAGGCTGCTCTCCGGGATTTGCACTCAAAAAGAACTCAACCTTATCCGCGCCGTCCAAGGCGGGTTGCTTGGAGGCCACCCGAGCTTGAAAAACAGCGCGTTCCAGGGCCAAATCGTGAAGCTCCTGTTCCACCAGCGACGCAAAGTCATCGGCCCGCTCGTGACGCAAGAGGGACAAATCGGCGCATAAATTAAGCAATGCTGCTTCGGTCCCCCTCACGGCTTCTGCCAAGCTGGCCTCGCTAGACTCAGAGTCCTCCAATGTGACCAGCTCATCCTTGGCCTTTGCCAGATAAGCCAAAACCGACGTCTCGTCCTCGCCATACTTCTTCCGAAGCCGTTTCAAGGAATCGATCCGAGCCGCCGCTTCCTCTAAAATAAACGGGTCCGATTCGATCTTCTCCGCGTAAGCGCCCAGGCTCCTTACCCCCTCATCCAAAGAGTAAAAGGCGGCCCGTAGAAGTTCCAAGACCGGCTCCACGGTTGAATCAAGCCTCGCGCTCTCCTCAAGCGACTTAACCGCCGCGCCCAAGGACTCTATCGCGGAACCTTCGCGCTCCTGCAAATCCTGCAAAGCAGCAAGGGCCGCCTGAGAAAGCTTTTCAGAATTCCGTAGTCGAGACAACTGCGACTCCAGCTCTTCCAACTCGCCAACAACCGGAGTGACCGCCTCAATCTCATTGACCTGGAACCGAAGCAAGTCCAATCGGTGCTCCCGGTCGCGCATGGAGGACTGCAAAATCGCCAACTTCCGCCGCGCCTCTTCCGTGGTCGCATAAGCCGCCGCAATCTGAGCCAAAAGCTCAACCGCCGGCTGTCCGATCCAACTGTCCAGATAGGAAAGATGCCGCTCCGGGTCCAGCAAAATTTGATGGGCGTGCTGCCCATGCATGTCCACGAGCAATGCCCCGATCTGTTTTAGGGCCGAAACCGGCGCCATCTTCCCGCCGATCCGAGACTGCGACCGCCCCTCCGCATACACTTCGCGCTGAATAAATAGGCTCGTGTCCTCAAGCGTCAGCCCCTCTTCCTCGCACCGCTTTACCAATTCCTTCTGATCCGACAAATCGATGACCACGCTTACGTTGGCCCTTGGTGAGCCGTCTCGGACCAGCTCCGTATCAGCGCGTTCGCCCAGCGCCAACTCCAGGGCATCAATCAACAAGGACTTCCCAGCCCCCGTCTCCCCGGTCAGCACAGTCAAGCCGGGACCAAGCGATATCTGGGCTTTCTCGATAATCGCCAGATTTTCAACTGAAAGTTCAACGATCATGGACTGGTTAATTCCCTAGATTAACGACGATCTCACACCGCAATTCAAAGCAGGTTTGCTGTCCTGGCAAAGATTCTTTAGTGAGTATCTGGTCCCAAACATAGCGTTCGTCCCATTCTATGCAATGTTCGACCTTCAGTCTGCGAAATTCCTCTCCGCAATGTAGTCGAAAACCTCGACGCGAAACTTCTCTTCTTTCAGCAAAGGGCCCACGGTCCTTCGTAGAAAAGACCGCGTAAAGGTGGACAGTCGAGAGCGACTAAGGCATGTCCAGGATTCTATCGAGGATACGCAACCCCTTCAGGGTTGAAAATCCTTTTCGATTCTTTACCCAGGGTTGCTCCGGGAGTCGCACCCTGGGCTGGGCAACGAAATCCCTTTGGGATTAATGGATGCCCGAACAGCCATCGCGGCTGCACGGTCGAGAAGATTAACGACGAATCGGCTCCCAGGACTCGTTGCTTGCAACAACTAGGGGCCAATGGGCCTTGGCTCAATCCCAACGGGATTTCGTTGCCCAGCCCAGATCCTAAGTCTTGTTGTCAAGCGTCCATGTAAATTTTTCTCCATCGAAGCGCTGCTTGGTCTTGTACATGTGGAAAGCGACGCGAATTTGCTTTCGTGCGGCAATTACAAGTCTCTCGGGGTTCTC
>JANYLD010000316.1 GCA_025363835.1 Armatimonadota bacterium | reverse complement strand
TCGTAATCCTCGTCGCATGGGTGGGCATGACCGTCGCCGCGGTCGCTGGCGAGGCAAGCACAGCCGACGCCTTCCTCAAAAACGCGACAGCGACCCGCATGCCGCAAGCCGACGTAAGCCAGAAGCTCAAAGATATGGGTTTCACGATGACCGACTCGGCTGGCTCGTCCACGGGAAATGGCCCCACCCACTCCCTCCTCGTTTACAGCACCCACCTCACCGTAAACCTCACTTTCGACAAAGACGGAAAAGCAACCGCCTACCATCTCGACAAGAGCTAAGCATAAGTCTGCCCTCAGGTACAGTGGGCACCTAACGTAAGAGGCAAAGTTGCCTCCACTAAGACCGTTCAGATTCCGCTTCCGAAAAAATCGTGCGGGCTCCCTAACCGATCAGCCCGGCGAAGGAGTTTCACCATGCAGAACTCGACAACACGGCGCAGGCTGTCAAAGCCCGCGTATTGGGCAGCAACCGCCCTCACCTTCGCCCTCGTCGCCACTGCCATCGCAGCCGGAGAAACGGGCGTTCGGCTCATGATCCAGGGGAAGACGGTTTCAAACGACGTTCGGGTCATCAACGGCCAAGCCTACGTGCCGCTCTCGGACATGGCCCGCGCCATGAACGGTTCGGCCGTCAAGTCAGGTAACAGCTACTCCATCCAGATTGGAGGCGGCGGCGGCGATAACGCAACCGCGGGCGGAGCGAACGAGGTCAAAGGAACAGCCGGGGCCCTGGGACAGATGCTGTTCGTCGGCAAATGGCGGTTCGAGGCAGTAAGCGTCAACAGAGCTGCCTCCTACGAGAGTCAATACCTTCCCAACCATCAAACATTCGCCCCCAGCGGAGACTCTGAGGAACTTGTCATCGTGCAGTGCCGCTTAAAGAACGCGCAGACCAGCGCCCAAAAGGCCATGCTGAGCACCGTCCATCCGCACAACATCGCGCTCACCGACGATCAAGGTCAATCCTACGCCCCTCTCGGGTTTGATAAGCACACCGACGCCACAGACGAAGGCCCGAGCATGCTTCCCGGATCGCAAACGACCTTCGCCACCATCTTCAGCGTTCCGAAGGGCACAAAGCTAAAAGACCTCGTTTTCTCGCTTCAAAACGCTTACGAGGACTACCCTGACGGCGGCACAGACGTCCGAATCTCACTAGGCTGAAGAGCAAAGCCCCCCGCGATTCTCCCCTTGTGCGAAACAGGGGGAGAGCGACGGAGTCGCCTCGGGAACGCCTTAACGTGGCTAGGGAAACTATGCCGACGACGTTGCAGGGATGGGGGCAATGTCGCCGGTCTCAGCCCCCCGGGCACTACCCAACAGCCATGGCCGAGAGCCCACAGAACCGAGGTCACGGCATGCACGCATCGAACAACCTTCGGGGCATCACCTGGCGAGCGTCGCCCAAGCGCCAACCTCGCCACGCCCAGCGACGGTACTGCCTTTCTCGACGATCTCCCGTATCACCCGATCCATTAGCGTCTCGATCCCGATCTCGTCTTCCGTGGCAACACCGGAAGCCACGGCCGAATCCAGTTGCGTGCGAATCAGGTCAACAATCAGTTGAACCGTCTTAAAAGCCGTTTCGCCGCCGCCGATCTGCTGCTCAATACGCATCGTTGGGCACGGGAGGCCAGCGGCCGCAAACGTCGCCGGCAGCTTCATTCCCATCTGGGGATCGGCCTTCAGGTGCTCGACGGTTGTAGCCAGCCAGTGGCAACAGGAATCAAACAACGGCGCTGCCGGAAAAGATCTTGCGCCGGGCCAACTCACCTCATGAAATGCGAGAACACCGCCGGGTCGAAGGTGGCCTGCCACCGCCCGAAGCATCGCCGCGGGGTCGGGGAGGAACATAAGAATGTAGCGGCCGACAACGGCATCGAACGGCCGGTCAAACGTCATGTTTCCGGGGTCGCCAAGCTCGAATCGGACGTTTTTCAAACCCAGTTGGTCTACCCGCATGCGAGCGGTCTCCAAAGCGGTTGCCGAGATGTCGACACCCACGATCTCGCCGTCCGGCCCGATCATGTCTGCCAGCAAGGTGGATACATAGCCAGGGCCGCAACCGATGTCCAAGATCCGCATCCCCGGACTGATCCCCGCTTCTAAGAGCGTCCTCCGTAACATCGGGTCAATGACATCTGCCTGCGTCCCCAGCCGAACCAGCTCGTCCTCAGCATGACCAAGCGCGTAATCCTTCGCTCCCACCTTTCCCTTTTACCAGCAAAGCTGAGATACTTGATCTGGGATCCGGGATCTGGGATCTGGGATCGCGGATGTCGGATATGGGAGGCGGATTTTTCGGGCGACTCGAAAGGGGAGAAATCAATTCTCTGATCGCAGATCGCAGATCCCATATCTCATATCCGACACGCGCGATCAAGGCACCCAGGAAGGGAAGGCGTCTTCGGCGGGATTGTTGGTCAACTGTACTTGGTGCGTGCCATCCAGGTTCATCTTGAAGATATCGAGATTTCCTGTTCGGTCTGAGTTGAATACGATTTGGGGCCCGAAGGGACTGAACTCAGGAAACCCGTCGTTGTCGTTGTCGTTGTGATCCGCGTCTGGTTGCTTCCGTTGACACCCATCATGTAGATCTGTTCATTGCCATCCCGGTCGCTGTCAAAAATGATTTTCTTACCGTCTGGACTAAAGGAAGGAACGTAGTTATTTCCGATGCTCGTAAGCTGTGTCTGGCTAGAACCCTCCGAATTCATCAGATAGACTTGGGTTGTTCCGCTGCTGTCGCTCCGCTCATACGCTATCTTTGAACCATTCGGGCTGAATCGCGGAAAATCTTTATTCGACCCAGGATCATTGCTCAGGTCCAGGATGTCTGCCCCGTTCGCTGTCATTCGATAGATATCCTGGTCGACTCCTTTATTGGCGACAAACACGATCCATTGGCCGTCCGGACTGTACGAAGGCTGGGCGTCGTCCAGTGCATTGTGGGTGATTTGCATCGGGTTGGAGCCGTCAGGATTCATGGTGAATATCTGGTCGCTCCCTGTCCGACTGCTGAAGAAGACGATCTTTCGGCCATCCGGGCGAAAAGAGGGCGTGGAGTCTATAAATGCATCATTCGTCAATCTCGTCGTGTTGGAGCCATCCGCGTTCATGACATAAATTTGGGCACTCTTGCTGTCCCGGTGGCTAATGAAAACGATCCTCTCTTGCGGAACCAAACTTCCACTGCTGCTGCTCGAGCCACCGCATCCGGCCAATAGAAGAACTCCAAAACACAACGTAATCGTAAAACCTTTCATATGACACTCGGGCGCACTTCGGCCCCCCCCAAATGATAGTGCAAGTCAGCACATTTAGCTAATCTCCGTCGTCGCAATTGGGCTGCCGCAGTTTCTTGTACCTAGTTGTCGGCCTGGGGCACTCGATCAAGAAAAAAGACAGCCACTAAGACGAACCCGGATGGTGCATGCTAATCGCATGAGAACTTGGATCGCTTTAATTGCCATTTCCGGATCCTTCACGGTCGCTCACGCAGCGCAGAAGGAGACCTTCCAATACAACTTCAAGACCGGCCAGACCATTCACTCGCACATCGTGATGAACTCGACGATGAGCATGGGGAAGACGGTTATGAATATGGACACGTCGATGCACGTAGATTCGGCCAACGCAGACGGCTCCGCTGCCCTCACGACAAAGGTGGATGGCGGCGACATGAAGATGATGGGAATGAAAATGGGCATCCCGGGGCGGGGAAAAGAGTTCAAAATGACCGTTTCGAAGTTCGGCAAGGTCATGCAGATGGCAGATTCGAAATCGTCGGTAGTGATTCAAGAATTCCCCGATCATCCTATCGCGGTAGGTGAGTCTTGGGACGGATCGGTTCAAGTCCAAGCCGGCAAGACACCCTTGTCCGTGAACGCGCACTTCACGTTCGATTCAGTCAAGACCGTCGACGGCCATAAGATCGCCCATCTGCTTCTCGTGGAGGACGGCGGTACGACGGGACGCGGCGCGATGACAATTCACGCGACCGGCTGGATGGATTGGGACGTTGCCCAAGGATTTCCGACTGCGGCCCACATGGAGGGCACCGAGGACATGGGCGGAATGTCTTCAACGTTCGTATCGGATCAGACTTCGACGATTAGCGGCTAATCGCGTAAATCGTAAATCGTAAATCGTAAATCGTAAATGGTAAATCGCCCGGAGGGGAGGCCTGCAATCGGATTCGCGCATGTCCTTCCCGCTTGAGCAATCGGCACGCAAGAATTCGAGCGCTACGTCAAATGCGAATGTCTTTCATTGAGCTCATCATTTTCGACTGCGATGGTGTTCTCGCGGATAGCGAGCGGATTACGAACACGGTCTTCGCTGAGCTTTTAAGAGGGCAAGGGCTCAACTTTACGCTTGAGGAGATGTTCGAGCACTTCGTGGGCAACTCGGCCTCGCAATGCTTGGAGAAGATTCACGGCATGCTTGGCCGGCCCGTGCCGGATGACTTCATGGAGCGGTATCGGGCGCGGTGCAAGGTGGCGCTGGAGCGAGATCTTAAGGCGGTGGCGGGGGTCGAGGAGATGCTCCGGAAGATCACGCAGCCGTTCTGTGTGGCTTCAAACAGCGACACGCAGAAGCTGAGAACGATCCTCGGCTATTCCAACCTTCTGCCGATCTTTGAAGACCGGATGTTCTCGGTTGACCAGGTAGAGCGAGGCAAGCCGGAGCCAGACATCTTTCTTTTCGCTGCCAATCACTTTCGGGCCAATCCGGCGAGGACACTGGTGATTGAGGACACTCCGATTGGGGTCCGGGCTGGCGTCGCGGCGGGGATGATCGTTCTCGGCTACGCAGAGTTGATGAATTCGGAGCGTTTGTTGGCTGCCGGTGCGTTTACTACCTTTTCCAACATGACAGAGCTTCCGGATATGATCGCTGCCTTTGAAATCCAGCGGCCGACGTCTAACTTGAACTGAATGGTGGGCACAGGGTTGAAGTAGTCCGAGCTGGAATCCACAATCGCTTGGCGAATGAGTTCCTCGACCCTTCCAGGGTCGGGCCTTTGTGAGACCGGGTTCCAGGGGTATTGCTGTCAGAACGCTCAACCCCTGGCTACCTTCCTTGACCCCTTCGGGGTACCTGACAGAGATTCGTCTAAAGCTAAGGTCATACACCTTGCGGCTTGCCATGGACGCGGCGGCGGAGTTGGCGAAGGACGGCATGTCAGCGGTCGTATCTCGGCGGAGACCTTGAAATGCCAGAAGTGTTGGACCCTCAGCGCCAACATTTTCGGCAGATGTTCGGCGGCTAACCTGCAGGCCGTTACTTCTTTACGATCGTCCAGCCGAGTTTGAACGTGCGGCCCGTTCCGGAGCCCAGGGGTCCGGCTGCTAGGGAATATTCGTCCGTGTCAACCAAGACTGTCTGCAACGAGGCGGCCCCAGCGACCAATTGATCCAACCCTCGTTTGCCCACTGGAAAGACGGTCCCGGTGCTGAGGTAGGCGTGGAGGGATTTCTTGTCCGCATCGCTCAAGTCGTCCATGTTGTCGCAGACATCTCCGAGGACGGCATTGGTGAGGCTGGCGGCGTCGGATGCGGAGTTAGGCGCCCCGAAGGTGCACTCGAGCTTGGTATCCGGGACCATGCAGAGAATCCAGCTTCCGCCCTTCAGTAAGGCGCTCTTGGGGTGGGCGGCCAACCAGGCGGGGCCAATCCGGCCAAGAGATTCTCGGAGGCTGTCCATTTTCATCTCATCCCAAAACTTCGAGAGCAAGGCGGGATCGATATCGCTCGGAGCGACCGCACTGGCGTCGAACACGCTTAGGTCAAATCCATCCCCAGACGGGTTGGAGACGAGGAACACACTGCGAGGTTGGAGAAACTTGGGCCGGATCTCGATATGGAACACGCCGGCAACAGGCAGGCCAAGCTGCAACTCCCCGGCCGGTCCCAGTCGAAGGGTTGACAAGCCGCCCTTTAACTCGCTATTCACGGTAGCTTGGTCTCCGCCGGCACCCTTGACGATGAGCACCACGTCCCCATCCCCTCGCACGTGAGGGTCCTTAATCGTGACGTCTGCGCGCGTCACCGAGGCGCACGCCAATAAGAGGCCAAAGGCGAGGGCAAATCGATTCATTTAGTCGATTCTACGCGAGCTTTGCACCTGGTATGCAAAAGCTCGAGGATTTGCTTAGATCGGCGCTCAAGCTGGACCACGTGAATGCCGCCGTCGGAGGGCGTCTTGAGGTCTGGTCTAAGGTGCGGGCTTGGACGTTCGGGCTCCTCCGTATGCCCGAATGAGATCCAGGTGAGGTATGACTCCGCCATTCATGACTTGATCGAGGGTCATCGGCACCATGCCTTCGAACCAAGGCTCCCAATCCACGGAGCGGCCTTTTTCAATTGCCGCGCAGAGCTCGGAGGCGGGTAAAGCAGTTTCAATGCGGTCGGAAAGGCTTCTTTCCGCTGCTTCGTCGACTGGATCGTTCACGATGCCGGATCCTTCTCGAACGGCCTTGTCTCCGCCGAGAAAGACGGCAGCCAATGTTGCGTCTCCCCATTCAAGTGCGAGACGGCCGAAGGCGAGGAGGGTGAACCCACGCGTCGTCACATAGATTTTCCCGGTGGTGGCTCTCCGGTTGATTTCGAGTCCGGCTCGAAGCGCGTCACGAAGCTTGTCCCACACGCAATAAAGCGCAGTCTGGTTGGCGAGATTGGCGACGCAGCCGCGTTCATCTTTGGCCTCTTCCAGTCGGCTTTGGGCGATCTCGTAGGCTTCAAGGGATGCCTCGTATCGGCCAAGACATTGGAGGATGTTGCCCTTGTGAACGTGTAGATACCGGTACCAAACCCCCAGATCCTGCTGCTTTTCCTTGTCAATGGTCTCTTGGACAAAGCTGAGCCCGTCTTCAAAGCGGCCGGCGTGAAACATCGCATGGCCGATCGCTCCGCGCCACTGGCCGCGCGTTTTCGGATCGATGGCATCCAGCTCTTCCTTCATTTCCAACGCCATTTCTATGCCACTAGGGTCGCCATAGAGAACCCGGGCGATGGTGGCCAGGATGCGCCCGTTCTGCCACACCTCGCCGTCGCAGTCCCCCTGTCCACCCTCCAGGAGAGGGTCCATCATGCGGACGAACTCGGGAAGGCGACAAAGGGAGTGAAACCCGCTCATGGCACGATTGAGAGCTGCGATCGCGAGGTTCCGGCCACCTTCCTGTCCGGCGATCCACTCAACTGCCATCCGGAAGTTCTCGTAGTCGGATAAGAATTGGCCATGAGCCGCGGTGGTCACAAGAACGTCTTCAACAAGCTTCAGATAATGAGTGGCATGTCGGTCACGGAGACGGAGGGCGACCGGGTCTCTTTCCAGTTGCTCCAGCGAATATTGGCGGATGCTCTCCAGCAGCCGGTAGCGGTCGATGGCGCGCTCGAAGACGACGAGGGATTTGTCTACCAAGGCGGTCGTGAGGTCCATGACCTCCCACGCTTCGAGACCGTTGTCTTCATCGGGGCAGATGCTCTCGGCCGCCTCCATGTCCCAGCCGCCGCCGAAGACGGAGAGGGAGAAGAGGAAGCGGCGCTCTTTCTCGTCGAGGAGTTGGACGGACCAGTCGATGAGGGCTCTCAATGTCTGCTGGCGGGAGAGCGCGTTGCGGCTGCCGCCGGTGAGGAGGCGGAAGCGGTCGTTGAGGCGCTTTTCGATCTGATCGAGGCTCATGGCGCGGCCGCGAGCGGCGGCAAGTTCGATGGCGAGTGGAATGCCGTCGAGGCGAGTACAGATATGGGCGACGGTGGCGGCCTCTTGCGCTTGGAGTTCGTAGGATGGAGCAGCGGTGGCGAGGCGGTCGAGGAAGAGAGCGGTCGAGCCGAAGCGGTCGAGATCGTCGAGGCTGACTTTGCGGGCTGGGTCTGGTGAGGGTAGCGAGGGCACGCGGAAGGCGGCTTCGCCCCGTACCCCGAGGGGCTCTCGGCTAGTGGCCATCAGAACGACGGCGGGGCAGGCGCCGACGACGTCTTCCGCGATCTTGGAAGCTGAGTCGAGAACGTGCTCGCAGTTGTCGACAATGACCAGGCTCTTCTTGCCGGCCAGGTGCATAACCAGACGATCTCGCATGGAGACGCTGTTGACTTCCGGAGCACCGACAGCGGTGGCGAGAGCGCGGAGGACGTCATCCCGGTCCGGGAGCTGCGCCAGCTCGCAGAACCAGACGCCGTCCGGGAAATGGTCCATATGCTCAGCGGCGAATTGCAAGGACAGTCGCGATTTGCCGGTTCCACCTGTGCCGGTTAGGGTGATCATCCGGCACTTGGCGAGGAGGGCTGTGAGCTGCTCCATCTCTTCTTCCCGGCCGATGAACGAGGTGGTTTGAAGTGGCAGGTTGTTGGGGACGGCGGTGAGGCTGCGGACGACGGGAAAGTCTCCGGCCCCAAGCTGCCAGATGCGGGTGGCTTCCATCAAGTCGCGCAGGGCGTGGGCGCCGAGGTCTTTGAGGGGGAATCGATTGGGCAGAAGCGCTTTGGTGGCGTCGCTGATGAGTATTTGGCCGCCGTTGGCGGCAGAGAGCAGCCTTGCCACTCGATTGAGCGGTGGGCCGAAGTAGTCGTGCCCGGTGGGTTGAATGCCACCGGAGTGAAGAGCCATCCGGACCGTAAGCGGGTGCTTCGCTCTTGCGAGCGCGGCTTGGGCGGCGAGGGCCGCATCGGCCGCGTTCTCCGCACTGGCGAAAGCCATGCAGTAGGCATCGCCGACGGTCTTGAACACATGCCCGGAGAACTCGGCGACAACGCGGTCCAGCGCCTCGTTGTGGCTGGCCAGGGCCACCTTCATCTCATCGGGCTTTGATTCCCAAAGCGCCGTGCTTCCTTCCACGTCCGTGAAGAGGAACGTTACGGTGCCTGATGGGAGCATAGTCAATGCGATTATACGACCGGTTCCATTCCGGCTCGAAGCAGTTTCATCATCTCGCGGCAGAATGCGGGCAGGTCTGCTGGCCATCGCGAGGTGACGAGGTTGCCGTCCACGACCACTTCTTCGTCGACCCAGGTTCCGCCTGCTCCGCGAATGTCGTCCGGCACGCCATCTTCCCAATAGGAAGTCAGTCGCCTTCCTTTCACAACGTCGGCCGTGGCGAGCAGCCAGGGACCGTGACAGATGGAGACGACGGGTTTGTTGTTGGCAAAGAATGCCTGCGTGATTTCCTGGGCTTTCTGGATCTTGCTGACGGTGAAGGGCGCCCCGTCTGGGTAGCCGCCGGGGATGATGAGGAGTTGGTAGGCGTCGGAATCGACTTCGTCGATGGTGAGGTCCGGCTCGAGCCGGTAACCGCCTTCGCTTTCGATAGGGTTTCTATTAGGTGCGGCGATGTCGACGTGCCAACCTTCTTCGAGCAATCGGAACACGGGAACCAAGACCTCGGTGTCCTCGAACTTATTGGCGGTCAGGACGACCGCTTTGCGCTCGGATACGTTGTTGGTCAGCTTCATTGGTCTGACTCTGTCTCTTGGATAACGCACTTCATGATCATGAGTTGAACTCCCGCCAGTATGCGCCGGTCGCCAATGTCGCCTGATAGATCTCGAAGGGTTGACATGGCTTCGTGGGCAACCATAGGCTGGCGCACGGCGCCCACGAAGTCCCGAATAGCGCGAGGCGGGAGAAGAGCTTCGATTGGAGCGAGGGTGGAGGGCGTAACCCCTGCTGTGCCTGCTACCAAAGCAGATTCCGGATTCAGGAAGACCTGGAGATTGCTTAGATCAACGGGTTGTCGCCGGGCCCAGAAAGGCGACTCCGGCCAGCGGGTTTCCATTTGGTAGTAGCGGGCACGTTGGTCTAGATAGGCGGATTGGGGATGGCTTGGCGGATGATGCGGTGACGAAGTGATGTAGTGATGAAGTGAGTTTTCTCGTTTTGGGTTGAACAACTCTTCATCGATCTCGTTTGCAGCTTGGATTCCGGATTTGATTGCGCGGGCGATGCCCGTTCCTGCAAGTGGGTCCCAAGCGACGGCGGCGTCTCCGATGGCTCGCCAGTTTGGACCGCGATCCGGATAGGAGAAGCCGCTATCGGCGCGACGGACTTCGAGATCGCGGTCAAGCGCAAAGCCTTCCAGCCGCTCTTTGGTCAAGGGTGCGGACTCAAGTGCGGAGCGCCAATGGGCCTCTAACCCTTTAGTTCCAGAGCCGGAGATTAGATCTGCGTCCGTCATTAGGGTTGCGACGAGGCCGCCTTCCGGTTGAGGGGCGGTGTACCACCAACCTTGCTCTACGGCTTCGATCAAGAGCTCTGGCTCTTCGGAAGTGCTTTTTAGCCAGGCAACAACACCCACTAGTCGATCAAACGCGATCCATCGCCTCGAGGGCATCTCGCCGGGACCGGCGCGGCCGCGTGCGTCGACGAGATAGCGGCCTTGCATCACGTTCTCTCCCCACCGCAACTCCCAGCCGAGGCCGTTCGGTGCAGGCTCAACGCGGGCGCCGACAACCTCAACGTGAACGCCAGCGTGAGTTGCTCTGGACACCAGCCAGGAATCTAAAGCGGCACGGTCAACATGAAGTCCCAAGCCGAGCGGATTCAAGATAGAGGATCGTTCAAACGGATCCGAGCCGCCCCAGGCGGATCTGGTTCCGACAAAAGGAATGTTCGGTATGGAATCGAACCCTTCTTCAACTCCGATTGAGGCGAGGAGGTGACGCACGTCCGGGCCGAGCGTTTCTCCGACTCGCGGCCCGGAGGCACGCGCTCGGTCAAACAGGGTCACGGCTCGGCCGCGGCGGGCTAGTGCGATGGCGGCGGCAAGACCCGCCGGTCCGCCGCCTAGAATCGCAACATCGACCAGAGAGGTCACTGGATGCCAGAGTTGCGCTCGGTTTCAACGAAAGCGGTGCCGTCATAGACCACGAAACCGAACTTGTACCAGTTGTTCACCATGTCCAGGTGGGCGCTGAGGTTGCCGCCGACCGCGAATTTCGTGTCCGGCCGGGCCCAATCGATTCGGGTCTGGTTGGATTCGATGTACACGCTGTCCGGGCGCTGACCAGGCCACCAACTGTTGGCTTCTTCAGACCTGCAGTCGTTGAAGTCCGCGTGCCACGGCACCGCCATCTGGCGTGAGAAGTGGCCGGGTCCGATGGGGATGCCGGTTTCTCCGTAATATTGCGAAGTCGCGGTGAGACTGATTCGGAAAGGCTCCATATAGAGCGATGGATTTCGGATCTGCCAGCTCGCTTCGATTCCTGGAAAGAAGGCGCCGCCCACGCAGTTTTCAAGCGCGGCCCGATCAAGCCCTGCCGGAGTGATTTGCGCGGTCGGGGGCGGATTCGTGCCAGTGGGGGTGAATGGGCCAGTTGCCCAGTTGTTGAGCAAGCCGTATTGGGTGTGAGTCAAAGCGAGGCGCTGAACGCTTGGTGCGGCGTGGGAATTGTAGGCGTCGTCACCGAGGATATGGGGCATCGTCTGATTGCCCTTCAGACCGGTGGCTCCTTGCGGCGGTCGCATGTAGCCGGTGATCATTTGGCGCTGGGCGTTATAGGCTGGATCGGGGTTGCCGTTGTTCGGATCAATCAAGCTCGAGTGCTTGAACGGGACGTTGTAGTCCACATAGTAGTAGTTGAACCCGTTTCGCAGGATGGGGGCGATTTCGGAGTCGAAGTCTGGGACGATGCCGGGAAATTCTGAAGCGGCGCCTGCGTGATAGGCGTTTTGAAGCTGGGCCAGCCTGTTTAGCGGGCCTCCGGGAAGGTAGAGGGCGTTGGTGGTGGGAACGGGGATGTTTCGGACGGCGACGTCGTAAAGCAGATCGTACATGGTGACAGCGTTGGCCACCTGGGGAGCGAAGTCGGGAGGAGCCACGAGCAGCCAAGCGCCTAGAGCCGTGTATGTTGTGCCGTTGATCACCACAGTTGCGCTGACCGGGCCATCTGATGCGTCATCGAACCAGTTTTCGTTGTTCGCATAGGTTGGAAGCGCGGGCATGGTGGCCGTGTTGTAGCCCGCAACTCCTTTTCCGCCGAGGGCGATGAGGCGGCCGTAGTAGTCGGTGCGGAGTTGGCCCAGGTAGTTAATGACGGCACTGCCGTCTGGCTTCTTAGGATAGGTGTCCGACGAGGCGCCAGTTGGCGCAAATATCGCGGGGGCGGCAAGAGATCCGCTCACTTGACGAGCGCCAAAATCGGTCTCCAGAGTGTTTCGGTCGGTCACCGTGGCGTTTCGTAACCCAAGCGGAGGTGTTGTCTCGCCGGTTGGGCCGCCGAATTTGTGGAAGGAGGCCTTCTTGTTGGCGAGGTGAACCGACCACTGGATACTTGTAACGCCGGGGGAGCCTAGGTTGACCTCGCCGGTCGGCTGCCAAACCCCACTAGAGTCCATCTGGTATTCCCAAATGCGGAATCTCGCAGCCTGCGGTTTGACTAGTCCGGCAACCTTTTTTGGATAGGGAGCCGTGCCGGGCGCGTCACCTAACGGACCAAATCCGGGCGCCTCAGGGCCGATGAAGTAGGTGCTCGGGTCCGCGTTACCCAGTCGGGCAACGCCAATGGCAGGGTGAATTCGGTATTGCTTAGCGCCGAAGCTATAAGCGGCAGCCGTGGCGGCTTTGGCGGGGACGCGTAGGAGGGCGGCAGCAGCAGTTCCCGCTACGCCCGCGATGAAACCGCGACGGCTTAGATTGCTCTTCTCGACGGTTCGTTCTTCCGCGGGTTCCTTTGTCTCGGTTGGTGCGGGTTTAGAGTTCTGCTTCTTCATGGCCTTGTCAAGTTGCATTATAGTGGCAAGCCTTTGTGAAAAGCACCCGCTTTGATGCCTGCAAACCAATCTCCTCGAGACGAATTTCTCGCGTTGACGTGAGCCGCAGGCTCTGGCGGGCCTTAGACAAACCGTTCGGAGACGATGGGGGCTACGTCGAATTCGCGCTCGCGATGCTCAGGAAATGATCTTGGATTGAACGTGCGGGGCCACTTTGGTCACTCACTCGTAACAAATGTCGCAATCACTGCGGCTAATGCAACCGTCGTGCATGTATGAGTAACCGATCTGCCGCCGCCCTTCTCGCGAGCTTGATGCTTCTGGGCTCCGTGTACGCATGCTGCGTGGCGACCCACTCTGGCGGCATGGTCCAACTGTCCGACGAAAGCGTGGTCATCGTCTGGGACAAGGCTCATGGAATCGAGCACTTTGTGCGCCAGGCCCAATTCACGGGAGATCAGAAGGACTTCGGTTTCATCGTGCCAACCCCTGCCGAACCGACGCTCGCCCAAACGGATCCATCGGTCTTCAAGACGCTTGAAGACGTGATTCCAAACCAGACGGAGCAGCGCATGAAGACCATGGCCGGAGCCACGGCCGGGCAGCTGTTGCAACGCGGAGCGCCGTCGAGGTTCTGCGCACCCAAAAGGTGGGGCCTTATAACGCGACCATCCTCAAGGCTACCGACGGCAAGGCGCTCGCCAATTGGCTGAAGAGGAACGGCTACGTTTCTCGTCCGGCCATGGTGGATTGGCTGGACTACTACACCAAGCAAAGCTGGGTCTTCACCGCTTTCAAGTTTGCTGGCAATGCTAACGACGTCACCTCGACCCAGGCGATCCGAGTCTCCTTTAAGACCGACCGGCCACGTTATCCCTACAAGATGCCGCTCGACACTTGGCCGGCAAGCCATGCGCGTCCCATGAATGTTTATTTCATCTCCAGCGCGCCGGTGGTGAGCCGGTATGTGGACACCAATGGCAACTGGGAGGCGCAGGTTCGATATACGGGCAAGCTGGACGACGGAACGATGGGAGCGGTGGCTAAGGATTTGATCCTTTCGGGCTCGGACATGCCCACTAATGCCACGATGACGGTCTTCCGCAACGGCAGCAATCCGGACGGTTACGACCATGACCTCTACTTCGCCGTGGCAGCCCCTGGCGCCGCCTGGACGTGGGTCCTAGGGGCGATCATCGTGGTGATCGCCGCCCGCATGTATATGCGGAGTCGGACGAAGTTGTATCAGAAGGCTGCTTGATCAAGGGGGAGCGCGGGATTCATCCT